>JAUIJG010000140.1 GCA_030431355.1 bacterium | reverse complement strand
ACGGCTGGATCAACATTGATGGATTCGTTCATGCAGAGTGCTTGGATCTTAGACAAGAGGGGAGCAAATCGTTTTTCGGTACTGGAGCCGGGAAGCAGAGAGTCCACGGCAATGGCGCCTCCGTTACCAAGCGGATTAAAAGGGATATTGTTCTCAGGCTTGAAGAAAATTGCATTATATGGATTGCCACTGGGTTCAACACCAACATGATCCAGCACTCTTCCCAGTCCCTTTTCCTCAAGAGCGTATCCAAAAACGACCGGGTTAATGGCAGCCTGAATTGAAAATGACTGAGTGGTATCACCACAGGAGACACTCTTTCCGTCGACTGAGAATATGGACACCGCCATAGACTTCTCTCCCGGCGCTTCCAGTTTATCAAGGTAGCTCGGCTCGCAATCAATCTCTTTGTTTGCGAACTTGGCCAATAGCTCTTCCAGATCTTCCCTTGCCGGCAAAATGACAGAGTCCGCCGTGCTCTCCAAATTAGTTTTGGGGTGAAACACATGAAGACTGAGCTTTTCAGATAGGTAGGGAAGAGCAGCAATGCCTCTAATGCTATTACCTTTTGAATCAATACGGGGAGAATAAAGAGAGATTCCCATAACTCCGGGAACCACGGCAATTAGAGCCCCGGAAACGCCACTCTTTGCCGGCAAACCAGTGAAGAAAATGAATTCACCGGAGTAGTCATAGAGCCCGCAAGTAGACATAACTGCCAGGATTCTGGCATTATGCTTTTCAAGAACGGCCCTGGAACCGGTTATCGGATTCACGCCGGAATTCGCGAATACGGCAGCCATTATTGACAGATCTCGAGCGTCCACCAGAGTTGAACAGGACTGAAAATACAAATCCAGGGCATCTTCAACCGAACCATCCAATATTTTGTGATACTTGAGCAGGTTGGCTATTGAGTAGTTGCGATTACCGGTGGAAACTTCAGAGGAAAAAATCTCGTTATCGATTGAAATGTCTTGGCGGTCTAAGAAAGGTTCAAAAATAGACTTAACGTCAAGTTTGCGCCCCTGGGCAGTCAGGAGTCCGGATATCGCTATGGCTCCAGCGTTGACCATAGGGTTATCAGCTCGGTTAGAGCCTCCCTCAAGCCTGACAATAGAGTTAAAACTATAACCGGTAGGCTCCACTCCAACTTTCTCAAGAACTAGATTCTCGCCCAGACGTGAGAGCGCTTGGGCGTACAAAAATGGCTTGGATACTGACTGAATGCTAAATCGGGCTCCACAGTCACCGGCGGTAAAGATATCACCATCCACGGTACAAACAGAAATGCCGAACAACTCAGGGTCTACCTGGGCAAGAGCCGGTATATAATCGGCCGGTTTGCCTCCCCTCTCTCCCTTGAATGCGAGATGACAATCGGTGACCGTAGCCTGCAAAAGGTCTACAAGTTCCTTACTTACAACCAAATTTAGACTTCCTCCACTTCCGGGGAAAAGAATAGCAGAATTGCCTTTGAGAACTTGCCCTTGTCAATACACAAATTCCTGATAATCTAAACTTTTCCAGGCTCACTTCCGCCACCATTTGTCGTTTATACAGTGAACAAACAAACCAAAGTAATCACTACACTATTTTTCCTTCTAATGGCTGGCATTGTCATGTTCATTTTTGCAAAACTGTTCAAGAGCGATCTGGATGCCACCAGCCCAGAGTCAAAATCAAAGCAAAGAATAATTGAAAAAGTACTGGAAAAAGATGGAAAGCGCATGAAACTGCCAGCCAATTTCGACGTCAGATTCAGGCGCGAAAAAGACAGTGGCAGACTAACCGCCGGCGGCCCCGCCAGAACAGAGGACATCAAAAAGCTGGCCGAAGACTTTGAGGTCGACGACCTGATGCTCAAATTCAGCAGGATTACAGTTGATGGAATTTCAGCCCTGTATTCGGAGCCACTGACCAGGTTGAGCCTCTTCAAACCGGAGCTAACCGATGGAGCGCTCAAGGCGATATCACGATTAAAAAACCTGGAATACCTTGAAATAAAATCAACTGATTCAATAAATGACCAGACCATTAAAGAGCTCACCGGTCCTAAGCAGATTCAGGATTTGAGAATCACCCATACCAACCTGGGAGATTCAGGCATAACTCACTTGGCAAGGACTTTCCCCAACCTTGAGAGTATTACTCTTCAAAGAAACCCGAAAATAAATGGAGAGGGATTTGATTCATTCTCGAATTTGAAGAGACTAAAAAAACTGGAGCTTGAAGATCAAAAACTAGGCAGGGCCGCATTTGAAAACCTGGCGAGAATCAAAAGCTTAAAACACCTTGAGTTGAGAGATACCGGCGTAGTAGACGAGGACACAAAATATCTTGCACGGATGAATTTGAAGTTCCTCGACCTGAGCAAAAACAATTTGACCGATACCGCCCTTAAGAATCTAGAAACTTCAAAAAGCCTTCAATGTTTGATTATGATTAAATGTCCCTCTCTCACCGATAACGGTATCAAGAGATTCGCCAGAATAAACAAAAAATGTACTTTGTATTTGAAGAAAAAGAGGAAGAGAAGCAAGAATAGCTCTACAAAGCTAGACTTCGTAAACATCTTACTTTCACCGAAAGAAGAACGCGACAGGAAGTAAGTTGGAGACAAAATTTCACTAGGTCTCCAACTCTTCCAGACCATCGAGATACGGTCGCAAGGCTCGCGGGATATAGATAGCACCACCTTCTCTCTGGTGATTCTCAAGCAATGCAATCAAAATCCGTGGAGTGGCGATAGCGGTATTATTCAGAGTATGAACGAAACGCTTTTCGCCCTGCCCGTTTATGTACTTGATGTTCAGTCTACGCGCTTGAAATTCAAGAAAGTTAGAACAAGAATGGGTCTCTCCAAAAGCATTTCGACCTGGCATCCAGGTCTCAATATCGAATTTACGAACCTGTCCTAAACCAAGTTCGCCGGTACAGCACTCCACCACCCTGTAAGGCAATTCCAACGCCTCCAATATCAACTCAGCATTTTCTAAAAGCTCCTGATGCAATCGCTCAGTTTTGCTCTGGTCTGCATCACAAATTATCACTTGTTCAACTTTCTGAAACTGGTGCACTCGATACAACCCTCTGGTGTCGCGACCGGCGGCGCCGGCCTCCCGCCGAAAACAGGTCGTCATTCCAAAGAGCTTGAGAGGCAATTGTTCCATCTCAAAGCACCGATTGGCCTGCATGGCCAGCATGCCGACCTCAGCCGTTCCCGTAAGATATAGATTGTCTTTCTCCAATCGATAGGCGTTGTCTTCGCCAAAAGGGAAATAGCCTGTGCCTTCCATGGCATGGTGACGCACCATGACAGGAACTTGAAGAGGCTGGAAGCCTTTCTTGTATACCATGTCGTAAGCAAGGCGCAGGACGGCATTCTCAAGCAAGGCACCATAGCCTTTGAGCGCATAGGCTCTGGTGCCTGCAACATTGACGGCGCCATCCAGATCAAACAATCCATGAATTCGGCCAAGCTCCAGATGATCCAGAGGTGTGTCTTCCGGTGGTCTAAATCGACCTCTTCTATATAACTCTCTATTGTCTTCATCGGTCAGGCCGCAGGGTACTGCCCCATGTGGTATACCGGGCAATTTGAGGAGCAATTCATCAAGCTGTTTACGGCACTCAAATACCGCTTTCTTCTGCTCAGCGAGAGTGGCCGCAATCTCTCTACCTCTTTTAAGCTGCTCCGGCTTCGGAGCACCACCCTCGGTTTTTATCTCGGCGGTTAGCTGATTTCGCTCCTCCCTTATAGCTATGAGCTGTCTCTCCATCTCTCTATACTGAAGATCCAACAAGAGCACCCTGTCTAAATCCAGTTTAATTCCCTTGTCTAATAACGCTTTCCGAACTCTATCCGGAAAATCGCGCAAAAACTTTAAATCAATCATGATTGTACCTCCACTTATATCTACGGCGAGGCACAAAAAAAGCCTCGCAAAATGCGGGCTTCTTCCAATACGGCTACAACACAGTAAGGACCCACATCACTCTAATTTGAATGATGAGGATGATGACTTCTTAGCTGTGGCGAAATTGTTCATGAGTACAATTATGAGCTTCCCAGATTATCAGTCAAGGTTTTGATAAGAAATTTATCCGCTGAATCAAAAAGGCAAGCATGGAAGTCTAAACTTCCTTACCAATCACTCTTTTGATAAAATCCATCAGAAAGAGCAGTTCTCCCAATGGAGATACCAGGGCAAGGAGATAATCCTATCCAATTGATCCAATTGAAAAAACTCAGATACCTCCAGATCTGCCTATTGCTCCTGATATTCCTTAGCTGCAATTTTGCCGGCCATAAATGCGAAGCTAAAAAGCTAAAAGGGCGCATAGAGACGATTTTCATCGACGGAAAAATAAAGGTTCCTGAAGAACTTTTCGCCCATGCTGAAGAATTTGACGAACGACTTATAGAGAACAAGAAGAAGCCCAGGATAATAGATGCAAGGCTTAAAACATTTCCCGCGAAATTGCGTGGAGAATGGAGCGGGGTACTGCGATTGGTTAAGTTCCAAATCAACGATTCCACCGACGACAAAATAGGTCCCAACGAACGAAAACTACTTAAAGAGGGCAGAAAACTGAGAGTCAAATTTAGATTCCATACGCCTGGAGACGGCAGAGTAACAATGGCTCCCCCCTATGGAAAGTTTGAAAAATCCCAGGATTTGAAAACAGATACCTACATGCCCCTGATCGATCCTTCCACCGGCCAGCAGTTGCCACCGCCGAAAGGTGGAAGATGGCGCTCCATAGACTTCAACAACGATATAGATCACAAGTTACTGCTCAACAGGGTGACAATGCTTTCTACGGAACGAGTCGAGCAAGACCTACTTGTAGCTGCCTTTCTAAAGAATAGAAAAACAGGAAAAGAGAGAGTTCATCTGGAAGAACATATCTACGACTTCGAGCGCATCGGCACCTTCCACCTGAAAGTAAAACTAGCCGAAGTAAGGTATGACAGTAAAGGTAACTGGAAAATGACAGTTCTCTATGAAGGCGATGTTCACTAGACAGAAACTGACGATTCCGATCTCTTCTTCCAAAATTGAATATCCTTGGAAGGAGTAGGTGGGACAGAAAGTAGATTATTGCTAAAATAGGACTTGATAAAAATGGTATCCGCTTGTAATTAGTAGCTCTATCGAGGACAACGACAGTGCAGCACAAACCTTACCAGGCACCATTGCTATCCTTCTTTTCATCAGGGATTTATAAAAGTGCAGCCAGAGAATGGGGTGGAATGTCCCTGGGATATCTGACTTTAATGCAACTGGGAATAGCAATAGTCTACAGTCTCTACCTGCAAATGGGAGTAGCGAATGTTTTCGGAAAACAGATTCCTGAATTCATGAAGCAAGTTCCCGAATTCAAGGTTGAGAACGGTCAATTCTTTACGGATGCCGAGATGCCTTATCTCATCAAAGATAGAGAGACCGACAGAATTCTCGCTTACATTGACACCAGGGACAATGCCGAATTTCCGGAAGAAGCCTATGTTAAAATCAACGACAAAGAAATCATTTTTAAATCAGAAAACCGGTCGGCAGAACCTTTTGCTTTCGAGTTGATGCCCGATTGCAACAAACAGAAAGTTCAAGAGTTATTGGATCTGATAGCAGTCCTTTTCGTGCCGGTCTCACTGGTTGTCAGTTTCTTACTCGGCATGATCAGCTCCATATTCCAAATTCTAATTTACGGACTTTTTGGCAAACTCATGGCCCGGGTCATGAAAGTTCAGGTCACTTACATGGAGCTGGTGAGAATGTCAGTGGTCGCCATTACTCCAGTATTGATAATAGACCTATGCTTAAAAATGACTCCCCAACACTTTCCATTTCCGTATCCTCTGGCTTTTATAATTGCCATGGGCTACCTGTTTTTCGGAGTCAGATCCCTTAAGAAATCCTCTTAGCTACCAGGCCTGTCATTGAACCGCTGTATAATAGCCTTGCTTAAGTAGCTCTATCGAGGACAACGACAGTGCAGCACAAACCTTACCAGGCTCCTCTTTATTCCTTCTTCTCTCCTGGCATATACAGAAGCGCCGCAAGAGAATGGGGTGGACTGGGCTACGGCTACCTGTTTCTACTGATTCTCTCCGCTGGGGCGGTTTTGTCAATTCCGCTGCATCTTTCGGTGAGCAAATTTTTCAATCAAGAATATCCGGCTCTTGTGAATCAATTACCAGATTTTTCAATCGACCAGGGTGAGTTTCACTGTGACGCTGAGATGCCCTACGAGATAAAAGACCCCAAAACTGGTGAAGTCGTAGCGGTTATTGATACCAGGGAAGAGGCAAAATTCCCCGAGGGCGCTAAGATCAAAATCGGCAAAGACAAGCTTGTGGCCAGAAGAAGCGCCTTCGAATCAAGAACCTTCGAGTTCGCCCCCATAGACAATTTTGACAAAAGCATTTTGAATTCCTGGGTGAATACCATCGCCAATGTAATTGTGCCGGCGTTCTTCCTGGGCTTTGTTTTATTCGGATTTGTGTTCGCAGCATTCCAGGCTCTTTTCTACGGATTGATTGGGATGCTGTTCGCTAAAATTCTTAAGATAGAGGTTCCTTACCTGGCCCTGGTGAGGGTAGCGGTGGTCGCCATCACTCCTGTCATTGTCATTGACCTGGCCTTGAAAGCAGCAAGTATCAACATCCCTGCCTGGTTTCTCATCGCCGGCGGGTTGGAGTTGGTTGCTCTTTTCCTTGGAGTCAGATCTTTGAGACAATCGAACACAGCTGAGCCATCTTCCTAGTCTGCTATCTATCGCCAGAAACGAATCACGTTTCTCCGATTATCTATGGTGAACTTTCGGTGGGCGAAAAAATCCTGCCCCAATAGTCCGCGAGCTATGGGCATTCTATCTACCACCACCACCTCAAAGTCATAGTTTCGAATGGCCCCGACTTCAATCGACTTTACTTGATAGGCTTTGCAAGTGCCTGTTCCACCGACCCCGGAAGATGTTCCGTATCCTTTCAGGACCCAGCTCTCCGGCATTGTCTGCTGCATCACACTGGCTGGAACCACTGTTCTCTCGGCACCGGTGTCGAAAAACAGCTTGACGTCCACATTATTTATCCTTGCGGAAACTTCCAGCTCTTGCCCGACCCTTTCAAAAGGAATGTCGATGGTATCATCGGGAACAGAGCTCTCGTCGGAGCTTCCTGGTTTCATAAACTTAATTGTGCCGGATGCATTGTCGAGAATGTACTGATAGGAGCCGAAAAAGGACTCTCCCAGAAGAGGCAAAGTGGGTAGGCTCTCCATTACAGAAAGAGTCACCTGACGTTTTAATCCTCCCAGCTGAATTGACATCGGCATAAGACGCGTCTTCACAGTGCCACTGACACCGGTGGCTAGACCGGTCGGGCTGTTCTGTGGAACACTAATGTTCAAAGCATCGAGCTGACGGGTGGTGGCGACACATACACTTGCCCCGGTGTCAAAAATCATATCCTGGGGATGGCCGTTCAAGAGACATGAAACCACAAGATGCCCGGATTGTGCACGAGAGAACGGCACGACCACCGTACCCGGTCCAGACTGGTCCTGGGATTCCAGAGTGACGGACCCTGAATGCCCATTGGAAATACTTCTAGAAACCCCCAATAAAGCCCTTCTCGAATATCTGGCGGCAACTGTAGAGGGGAACTTCTCTACGATGGCATTGTAGAGGATGATGGCTTTGGCGGTATCACCTATTTTACGATAGGAATCGGCAAGGTAGTACACGGCGTTGGCATCCCTTGGGTTTACTTTGATCTCGCTCTCAAAAGCGGTTATTGCTTCTCGATATTTTCCGGCGCGATATTGACTGACTCCGCGAGCAAAATAAGAGACGGAAGAGGCAGATTGCCCGAAAGCTGGGAATATCTGCAAGCCTGAAAACAACATGGTTGTCAGAAGCGCCAAAAGCAATATCGATCTTCCACTAACCAAACCAACTCCCTCCAAAATACATCGATATGCTATTTTACCCGTTATCTAACGGGTGAATACGATGAGCAACGAGAGAAAGTCTAAATTAATCTGGAGCGCTCTGGTGATATTGGTCCTGCTGTCTGCGGGCATCAGCCTCTATCCTCTCTTTAACACAGACTTGCAGTCTAGCTCCAGCGAAAACAAGGAGATTACCGACTCCATTAGAAAAGCACTAAAGAAGAAAGAGCTGAAGCTGCTACCCCAGGGAGACTACGACGTAGTTTTCACCCAGAAGGATGGCTACTGGTTCGCCACCAGCCTGGTAAGCGACAAAGACTTGATACGACTAGCCGAGAAAGAGGATATTGATCGGCTGGAGATGAAACACTGCGAGATAAGCGCGGCGGGATACAGCGTATTAAAAAACGAGCCCATTGTTGATCTCTGCCTCTTTCGCGCCCACTTAAACCCATCGGTACTAAATGTGATATCTCAGCTCAGTACGCTCAAAAAGCTGACCTTAAGAGACAACAAAAAAATTACCAACAAACTGATGAACTCTTTGACCGGTCCTTCGGAGCTAGAGTCCCTCGACCTGAAAAACACAGGTATCGGAGATGGAACGATTAAGCATGTGATTAAAACATTTCCACATCTCAAAAGCCTTAATTTGAGAGCTTGCAGAAAAGTTTCAAATAGAGGGTTGGAATATCTGTCCGATCTAAAAAACTTGGAGGAGCTGAATCTAAACAATACCAACCTTGATAGAGCTTCCATAACGATTTTGACTCGATTGAATTCATTGAAGCAACTTGAAGTAGTAGGCTGTGGAATTAACGATAACCTTCTGAAACTACTGAGTGGTATGCCCCTTGTCAGTTTGAATTTTTCGGAAAATCCAATCACCAGCCAGGGGCTGGAATTATTAACAAAGATGAGAAGCTTAAAATCAGTGAGACTCCTCTCAATCGGTTCAATCTCAAAGGCGGATCTGGTCCGCTTCAGCAAAGTCAGAAGAGACTGCTCCGTAGACTGGTCCGCGATGGCTAAGCCCGAGAATGAGAACCAAATTTTTCAAAGGTTGGTCACCTCTCCGGATTCAGGCGTACACAAATAGCTGCTAGACTATAGCTGACCAACCGGAGATAAAACTTTGACCAATACACTGAATGGAAAAGTAGCGTTGATAACAGGAGCTTCTTCCGGTATTGGAGAGGCGACAGCGGAGAGTTTAGCTGCTTTGGGAGCGAAAGTGAGCCTTGTCGCCAGACGCGAGGACCGATTGAGAGCGCTACAAGAGAAAATCGCCGGCACCGGAGGAGAGACTCTGGTAGTGAAGGCCGATATGAGCAAACAGCAAGATGTTATTGATGCTGTGGCGAAAACAAAAAACCAATGGGGACGCCTGGACATTCTCGTAAACAATGCCGGAGTAATGTACCTTGGTCCCATTAACGGTGCTGACACAAGAGAATGGAAATCCATGGTAGAGGTAAATCTTCTCGGTCTGATGTACTGCACCCATGAGGTCTTGCCTATCATGATTGAGCAAGGCTCTGGCCATATAGTCAACATCTCCTCAGTTTCCGGAAGAGTCGTCACAGCAAGATCCGGTGTCTACAATGCCACCAAATTTGGAGTCGGTGCGTTTTCTGAGGCCCTGAGGCAGGAAGTCTACAAAAAGAACATTAGAGTAACAATCATAGAACCAGGAGCAGTACTGACCGAGCTATCCGATCATATATCCCATGCCGAATCGAAAGAGCGATTGAAAACCTGGGTGGCGGAGATGGAAGCGCTCACAAGCAAAGACATCGCCAACTCCATAGTCTATGCGGTATCGCAACCTGAAAATGTGAATGTCAATGAAATCCTCATCCGTCCCACAGAGCAGTCGATTTAATAGTGGCTACAAGAGGCAGGATAATTCATGAAAAGCGCGGTGGAAGAACACAGAAATAGAAAGCTACGCAAAAGCTTGCTCCTGGTTCTGCTGACTGCTTTGATGACACTATCAGTGATGGTCTACGTAGCGCCGCTTAAGCCTGAAAAACCGCCAGCGGTGTCACTTAAACAAGGAGAAGGGAAAAACCTGGACGCAATCATAGAAGCAAGTCAGGAGAAGCCACAACTTCTGGTCTTTCTCAGGCACTTTGGCTGACTGTTCTGCAAAGAGGCGCTGGCGGAGCTGGCTAAAATCCAAGAAGATTTAGAAAAGAACAATACCGGCCTTATCCTTGTCCATATGTCCGAGCCGGCCGAGGGACGTACCGTCATAGAGAAGTACAACTTTAAAGAGGCAAAAGTAATCTCTGATCCCAAGCGCAGGCTTTATCAAAAGTTCGGACTTGCCAGAGGAAGCGTCAAACAAATATTCGGGAAAGAATCCCTGGCTCGCAGTTTCGAAGCCAATGACGCCGGTCATAAAATCAGCAAAATCCAGGGAGATGTTTTTCAAATGCCCGGAGTCTTTCTAATACATAAAGGCGAAGTGATCAAAGCTTTCAGGCACACTCACGTGGGAGAGTTGCCCGACTATGAAGAACTATCGGTCTGCCCAATAGGAGGCAAGAAAAAAGATTGAGGCAGTCTCCAGGTCCAAAAGTGTTTTACAGCAATCATTATCATATTGACCTGCCACCGGGTCATCCTTTTCCAATGCATAAATACAGAACGCTAAAAGATCGACTATCGAAAGAAAGATTGATTGGCAGCGCCAACCTGGTGGATCCGGGATTGGCAAAAGAAGAAGAGATTCTTTCCGTCCACACAAGAGACTACTGGGAAAAAATGAGAGACGGTAGCTTGAGCAAAACAGAATTGAGGAAGCTTGGGTTTCCATGGTCCGAAGCTCTCTTCCGAAGATCACGAGCCGCTGTTGCGGGCACCATAGAAGCCACCAGATCTGCCTTTCAGGCAGGATTGTCCATAAATTTAGCTGGTGGAACTCACCATTCCTTTCCGGATAGAGGAAGCGGATATTGCGTCTTCAACGATGTGGCAATAGCTACTGTATTACAGAGCCGTAAACCGCTGGATAACAAAGCTCGCCGTGTGATGATTGTCGACCTTGACGCCCATCAAGGCAACGGAAACAACTTCATTTTAGGGAGGGAGGAAAGGGTCTATACGCTTTCTGCCCATGTCGGTAGTAACTTTCCCAGAGAGAAGCATCCGGGCACCCTGGACATTGAACTGCCCAGGGGAGTTAAGGGTGACCAATACCTGGCCGCAGTAACCGAAAAGCTGTCCTTCGCCGTAGAGATGTTCGAACCGGAGCTCGCCATCTATATCGCCGGGGTTGATGTGCACGAGAACGATAGATTTGGTCAGATGTCCCTTACCACTTTCGATATGATGGAAAGAGATAGATTCACAGCCAGCCTCTTCCTGGAAAGAGAAATTCCGCTAACAATCGTCCTGGGAGGAGGCTACAACAAAACAGAAGGCATGACGGTGAATTTGCACTTCCAGACAATTAAGACAGCTCTGGACCTGCACAAAACTCATTCGATCCCTTTAAGCGGATCCTGATTGTCTCTTTTTATCGTGGTTGTGTATTTTAGAGGGTCCATCTCAGGCATGTTCACTGTGGAAGTGTACTTTCTACGGCTCTCGTTCACTGCAAGAATCTCAGCAACTGTCTTCTGTATACCACCGCAGATGGTATTGAGAGGTAAGTCATCTCCACCATCACCAAAAGGCTCCTCGATATCTTCAGCGATTATCTCCAGTCCTATCAAGAAATAACTTGCCACCAGAATAATCGGGATACTGAACCAATCCCCCATGATCGGGACCAAAATCCAGGGCATCACAATCAAGTTGAGAGCGATCCCCTGCCGTAAAAAAGCACGATAAGAGACCGCCAGAGGAGTAGTTTTAATTCTTTCGCAAGCACCGCATACGCCCATAAAAGCGTTGAAATGCTGGTCCAACAGAAGTAGCTTGATCTCACTCAAATAACCTTTTTGCTGCCATTCCTCCATTGTCACAATCATCTTGCCGCTGACATGGGCAGGCAGGTGAATATTCACAGGAATGGTATCGATGGCCTCAACGCCGGGAAGGTTTTTGTTAGGTCTTGTGTCCCGAAGATGATGCTTGAGGGAATAAGCAAAAGAGACAATCTGTTCTCCAAACCGGACTTTCTCTCTGTTAGGCGCGCCTGAATATGCCTTCACTTTCAGAGCAAGATTACGGCACTCATTGACCAGGTGTCCCCATTGCCGACGCCCTTCCCACCAGCGCTCATAGGCTGAATTTGTTCGAAAAACTAAAAGTAGACCAAAAATCACACCGAGATAGGCTGCATTACCCACATCTTTG
>JAUIJG010000584.1 GCA_030431355.1 bacterium | reverse complement strand
GCAAGTATGTTGTCCAGATCCGTGACCAAGAAGTCATACTTGATTTCCTCTTTCAATTTGCTGATCTTTCCACCAGCACCATTTTTAGAACCTCCTTGCGCTGACTCTCCGGCACTCTCAATGGAGCTTTCCATCGAATCTATGAGGTTCTTCAGGTCGCCGACATACTCCTTTAAATAAGGCAGGTTTCCATGAACGAAGTTAATTGGGTTATTAAGTTCATGGGCAATGCCAGCCACCAGCCGTCCCAGAGAGGCCATCTTTTCCTGGTGTATCAGCTGAGATTGCATGGTCCTCAACTCAGAGTTCTTCAAGTCTAGATTAATGTTCTTCTGCATCAAATCTTTGTTCTTCTTGGACAACTCGTCAATGAGAGTCACCTGCTGAATGGCGACCGCCACCTGACCAGCCACCGACTTGACAAGCTCCAGCTCGGAATCGGCCCAACTTCTTCGGGGATCTGTCTCTGCAAGAATGATCACCCCTTTTGATTTATCCCCGTAAACCATTGGCTGAACTACCAGGGACGCCAATCCGCTCTCTTCAATCTTCTCCGCAATGGGCTTGAAAAATTCTTGCTCCATCAAATCGGAAAAGAGAAAAGTCTTTTGAACACTTCCATCGACAAGGGTTTCATAGTTCGGCTTATGCTTGAGCACAAAATTACATACAGTGGCATCAAAATAACGCAACTTGGTGGGTCCGGTGGTGGCGGTTCTTTCCGGATTGGCCTCGCAAATATAGGTCTCTCCTACTGACTCAAGCTTACAGACAATGGCACAGCGAAAAACCCCGAGCGCTTTAGCCAACTCATCGGCAGCAGTCTCCAGAATTTTGTCGAACTCGTTGGTGTTTCTGAGGGCCGAGTTTACGGTGTTGATCAGATTTTCTCGCTTGGCTTTAGCTTGAATTTCAATAACCATGCCCCGGTTATACTCCAGCTGCTCTCTTAGTTTATTCTCACCCCGGCGAGCCAGCCCGGACATGTATCCGCAGAAGCGCGCCCATATGAAAGAGACACTGACTAGAAGAATTGAACGCCCGAAAATCTTCATCCAGAGCTTACCGACAAAGGCCGTGCTCAAACTGCTTTTATTTGATGCCATCAAATATGGTAGCGTCTCGAAGTTCTCTAGCACGATGGAAAGCACATAACTCAACGAAACAAAGGCGGCGGCGGCATATGTGCCCCTGCGACCTGTTGTATAGCTGGATATAAGGATAGGCAATAAGTAAAGGACATAAAGATCCGACTCCAAACCACCTGTGAAGTGAACCAGAGTGGTAAGGGAGATCACATCCATGATGGTAAGTAGAAGGTTGGCTCGCCTTAGAACCAGTTTCTCCGTCACTTTGCGAGCGACAATCAAGACAAAGGCCGTCAGGGTGTAGACAATAACAAATGCAATAGTCCAACCGATCGGTCCGAAATCAAAAGTGGTGGTCTGGAAAAGGGCGAAAGAGACGGTGATGACCAGGCCGACCACGGCAAAAGCAATCCTCAAATAGAGGAGCTGCTCCGTCTTGGTCAAAAGATCGGAATTGGAGGATGTTTGAATTGGACCGGCCTTGCTAGTCATCCCTAAAGTTTACAGCAATCCGCTAAATGTATTGAGCAGCCCTTTTATAAACTTCCGCCGCTTCAGAGAATCGACCCAGAGCTTTCAATGTAGCGCCCCAGGCTTCGTATGTATCGCCGTCATAGGGATCTATCTCGGAGGCTTTCTCATACTTCTCCAGGGCCATCTCATGGAGCCCCAGGGCCGCCAGGGTCCTACCCCAGGCAAAGAAGAGGTTGCTGTCACCCTCAAAAAGCTGAGCTGCCGCGGTGAACATTTCATCTGCTTCCGAGAACCTTCCCTTGGCAAGATAGATCTGACCGGCTATCACCCTTGCCGGTCCATTATCCGGCTTTTCGTTAATCAGCTCCTGCACCAGATGCAAGGATTCGTTGGTACGGTTCTGCTCTTTCAGAGCCCGGGCAAGAGCCAACTTAGCATCCACATCATGGGGAAGAACATCCAGCATCCGCATGGACTGCTGCATCACTACTTCAAACTGATGAGCCTCCAGAAGACGTTCCATGGACTCTTTCTGGGGAATGATACAGAGCGGATCCCGGACGATAGCTTCTTTGAATTCATGACGAGAAACATCTCTTTGACCGATGGCATCAAGGCTTCTAGATAGATGGAGATGACCCAGACCGTAGCGATCATTCAAGGAAATGCATTGACGGAATTTCTCCACCGCTTTTTCCTGGTTTCCGGAGAGCGCA
>JAUIJG010000139.1 GCA_030431355.1 bacterium | reverse complement strand
AAAATATGAGCTGAGAAGAGAAAACGAGAAACTCACTTACAATATTCGAATCAAGCGGATAGTACCGGAGAATTTTAAGCGCGATAAACTCACCTCAAGAAACTGGGGAAGCGTTGATACCGGCGGATTAGGAAAGGTTCCTGTTGGCTCTCAAGCGCCGGCGGCGAAGAGCTGGGATAGATATGCTGAAATCAGGGCGTCTATCGATCAGGCAAAGCAAGATAAGCGTCTTAGTTCGTCCCAGGCTGCCGAGATGGAAGCTGAGCTTTCTAGAGTTTTGAGCATGAAAGAGCAGTTGAAGGAACGAAATGTGCGTGAGTTTACTCCCCAGGACAAAGATATCCTGAAGTCTGAGTACGACAAACTCAGCAAGAAATTACGGTCCTACTTAAATTAGCCCCTTTGATTCTCCAACCTGCTAATTCCTATGCTACTTTGCTCTTGGCGGTTTTTTGTTCTTGTAAAGGGGGGGGGGATGTCAGTGGCTGTCGGCTACGGTTGTCCTTCTTTCATGGCTCAAATACAATATACTCTTTCCAGTGCAAGCGCTTTTTATGAGGAAGGTTTCTAATGGCTCAGTTTTGCTATGCCTGTCACAGAATTTCGGAAGAGAAGAAGGATGATTGTGACTACGATTCATTCGAGCTAAAAGAAGCCGATTGCACGCTGCCTGAAAGCATTGAATTGGACGGGCAAAAGTTTGAATTTTTGGAGTGCACTTTCCCGGGTGAGAATATAAAAGCGTATAGAGTAAGGGATGTTGAAAATTATGACAACTATCTTTACGCCAGCATCAACTCAGACATCGTAAATAACGAGGAGTTTGATGCCTGGTTCTCAGCCAGAGCCAAATTCAGACACGAGAACGTACTCTCCTGCATTAAATACGGTGCGCTGCCCACCGGTCAGCACTATATTCTTTCTGAGCTTCCCCAGGGCGAAACCCTCTTAGAAGCCTTGAAGACTGACGGTGAGATGAAGGCTAAAATTTGTGTTTACGTGGCCGATCAGATTCTAGATGCCTTAATTGCCCTGAAAAAAGAAGGCATCTTTCACGGTAATGTGATGCCTTCAAAGTGTCTTCTGATTCAAGACGCGAAAAAGGCGAATCTTCTCAAGCTTGGTGGAATAAGCATTCCGGATAAGTGCTTCAACAATCTTGAAGACAAGCCGGACAAGAGATTTCCGGAGACAGTCAGTCCACTTTATATAAGCCCTGAGCGAGCTGAGGGTGCACCACCTTGTGAGAAGAGTGAAATCTATTCGGTGGGTGCTCTGATGTATGAGTGTTTTTCAGGTATACCCGCCTATACCGCCGACTCCCACGAGAAGCTATTAAAAGCCCATAAAGAAGGTCATGTTTTGCCTCTGCGAGGCGTTGCGCCAGAACTGGATATTCCCGCTATGTTGGATGACTTGGTACTGAAGGCGATGAGCAAAGACCCGAAAGATCGATTTGACTCTTTTGAACATATGAGCGCTCACCTAATGGAAGCCGCGGAGAGGTCCCGCATTTACGTCCTTGAAGATGAAGAGAAAGACCGTAAGTTTATGCCCCCTGTTATCTATAAGAGGCTGACCCAGGAAAATCCTGTGCTTACAGAGGAAGCCATTGAGCGCATGGAGCAGATCAAGGAAGAAGAGAAGCTAAAAGCTGAGCAAGAAGCAGCTAGAGAGCGTGCCGAACTTCGTCATACCGCCAGGGAACTAAACAAAACCAATAAAGCACTGATTGTGGTGTCGGTGGTGGCTATATTCTGTGTGATCTATTTGCTGTTAAAGCAGTAGTGATGGTAGCGAATTTGGTTCTCAAGCGAATTTCTCTTCTCTAATACAATCTGTCATAGAGTCAAATGCCACTCCAAGGTAATTGATTTTGTAAATTGTTCCCGTGTCTTTGAGTTCTTGTGCTTCTAGCTTGAGTAAGCGTGAATAATCAGGATCTGATTCGGCAAAATAGTTGGAGGCATTGAGTTTTGCCTGGTACTCTGAACTGTTGAAAATGGCTTCCCTGCTCAAAATTCTTAGTGGGTCATTGCTAATCAGCCATCGTTCTTTGTTCATCCCGCTTTTAGAATCAGCTTCGAACAGGCGTCCACAATTAGAGTCTGTGTTGTCCAGCTTCTCTTCAAAATCTTTGTATTCGCTGAGATTGAAGTCGATTCCGTCTTCCTCCGGAAACAGCATTTTAAAAATGAAAAGTGTGGCTGATCCGGTTAAGCCACCAATTTTGTTTATCTCTTCAGTCGCATTTACTGTTGGTTCAGTTTCATGAAATGCTGTCTTGCATTGAGTTTCCCCATTTTTGTAAGAAAGAACCAACCAGAAGTTGTCATCTCCTTTCCATTCGAAACGAAACAAGTTTGGTCTGGAAAAATATGTCGAGAAGGCAGAATGATTTCTTACACGAATTCCTTCGATGACTCCATGATCAATGTAAGAGTCGCATGTGCCGTACTTTTCGAGAATTTTATCGATAATTTCGTTTTGCATACTTATTGAGTGATCTCTATCTATCATCGTTAATCTACATTTTAGTTCAGCCTGAGGCAGACCATTTCAAAATCATGTGCTAGATTTTTAAAAGTCCACATAGTCTTCGAATGTTCTTGCTTTGGGCTCCAGTGCTGTCCGCAAGACAGCCCACTGGTGCAACTTGTCTTCAGGTGATATCTCTTCTGTGGTCCAGTCTAAGTTTGTGGTGCAAAATGATACCGCTCGCTCTATGGCAGGCATTTGATAGTCATCTACAAAGACGATGCTCCCCGGCGTCAAGATTCTGCCGAGATAGATCAAATCGAGGAACACTCTATCGAACAGGTGACTTCCGTCCACGAAGGCAAAGTCAAAGTTGCGACCACTTTCCAAAAACCGAGGCAAAAGAATCTGTGACTCGGTCTCGAAAAACTCGACCAGGTCCAGCACGCCAGCTTCTTCAAGTACCTGTAGTCCGCAATTTTCATAGCCGGACTGGTGGGGGTCCATTGCCACATGAGCGGCTTTTGGCTGACCACCCATGAGTAGACCTTCGCAGATGTAGAGGGTCGATAGTCCGTACCCCAGGCCAATCTCTATGGTCTTGGTTGCGGATTCTCGTATAACCCAATCTCGCAGCCTTTGTCCTTCTAAGGGTTCTATGGCTACCGGAAAAATTTCAAACTCCTGGTTGTCGACCTGCGAAACTATCTTTCCGGTTTCTGCCAATTCACCAAGCAGAACACGCAATCGGCTCAGGGTAATGTCACTGTACTTTGAGTCTGTTTTCAATGGCAAATTAGTCCTGTGGCAAGGGTGCTATTGTGAAATCTAACGTTGCTCTTTTTAATTGAGTTCCATTATATTAGGTCTCAGCTATTATTTTCTTGTGCGATCATGAGTGTGACCGTGAAAGAGGCTCTCACTTTGCAATTCCTTCTTCTCTTTTTGATTTTGTTGCTCCTATCTCCGGTGGCTTATGCCGGAGGTCCGGATAAGTCTCCCTCAAAAGCTTATCTTCGTAGTCCAGTTGCTTCTATGCCTCTATGGTTTTACGATGCGGAGGAAAATTTCCGCTATCCGGTTCCCAGTCAATTTGACTTCGCTTATATAGACAAGTCAGGCAAAGTAGTAATTGAAGGTCCTTTCGTTGATGCCGGTCCTTTTAGGAACGGCAAAGCTGATGTATCACTGGGCTTCTACGGATTTATTGGAGGAAAGTGGGTAGTGAAGTCTATCGCGGCGGATCTTCCTATCAAAGCCGAGGTCTTTAAGGATGGCCGAATAGTGGAGAAGGGAGGGCAACCATCCATTGAGGAAGCCCTGCGAATTTTGAATCCCGGATTTGATCGAAAGCATTATGATGGCAGAAATATAGATAGCGCTCTCAGTCTTTCCCGAGCTCTTTCCAAGAAGTCAGCATCCGGCAAATTGGTTCCATTCAAAAATGCAAAGACTGGACTCTGGGGATATAAAGATGAGTCCGGCAAAGTATTTTTAAGTGAGAGATTCGATTTTGCAGGACCCTTTATAGATGGTGTTTCCAGGATTAAGAACACGTATAGTGTTCGTTGGAAAGAGGCTCAAGCTAAGTACAGGCAGAAGCACCTCAAAGCCCTCAATACTCCCAATGTTGATGAGGACAGGGTGCCTTTAAACATTCATTCCAGTATGGGCAGCGTTGCTTACATAAGCGACAGAGGGCGGTTGATAGTCTCACTCGATCGATATCAAGATGGCAAAGACTTCTCCGAGGGATTAGCTGCGGTGAAGCGAGATGGTAAGTGGGGGTTTATCGACAAAACTGGAAGCGTATCTATTGATGTTGTCTACGATTACGCTACTCAGTTTTCCGGCGGGTTGGCAGGAGTTTGCAAAGATGGACTTTATGGATTTATCGATTCAAAAGGTAATGAGGTTATTCCTTTCAAGTTTGCTCAAGTAATGCAATTTAAGAATGGTCTGGCTCCCGCCAGTTTAGATGGTCGGCACTGGGGCTATATAACTACAAGTGGTGCCTTCGCAATACAACCCAAGTTCCTTAGATGTTTCCCTTTCAGTGATGGTCTTGCTCTGGTGATGAAAGCAGAGAGGCAGCACCTGGAAGAGATGCCGGAGGAGTATAAGCACTTTTATCGAAGCGCTCTGGTGCTTATGAGGGGATGCAAATTTGATCAAGCGAAGAAGGCTTTTCGGGTAGTGGAGCGATTGTCTCCCAGGTCGATGGAGGCGGAAGCTTCCGAATTTATTTGCAAGCACATCATTCCAAAGCAGAGATCCACAGGAACAATAGCAAGGAATTATCAGTTTGCCAAAAATCAGAGACTGGATAGAAGAATAGAGGCTCTAGAAGAAGTTTTGAAGAGTTGCCCTGATTTCGCATGGGCGAAAGTGAAGCTTGCTGAAGCCTACCTTGAGAGTAAGCAGAGTGACAGAGCCAGGGCTATTCTTGTGAAGCTATCTGATGAACAGCCAAATTTTATGCCGGCCAATATTCTAATGGCAAAGTTACTCGAAGGCGAGAACGAGAAGGAGAAAGCTGCGGCGATAAGAAGCAGATTTAGCGATTTTAAAAAGAATAAGGAGCTGTTCGATGAGATTCAAAGGCTAATTCCACCGCAATACTACTGAAGATCCTTCAGCTAAGCTCTGGGCAAATGCGCGTGCCTTGAGCGCGGAGTCTTTCAGATCCGGTGATAAACCCACAGAATCTGGACTTATCAAAAACAGCTCTGTAATAAATGAGTCTATATCTTCTGGACAACTCTTGTACTTGAATACAATATTTTTATTGCTGGCGGAAATTAAACGGACTCCGAATCTGTTGTCCCAGATGCTGATCTGCTTTACCAGTTGAGCATTGCTGATACTGTATTTCGTAGCATCTGTGCCCACCAGCCGAATATATTCTGATGGTTTCATATTCTTCGCTATCACCACTATTCGCTTTTTTGAGGAATAGACGGTTCTATCAGGGCACTGTAAAAGCCATTTGGTTTTAGATATCTTTTTGACAGAGACTCCGGGAGAGAGGTAAAAGTCCTGGAAGATCACTGGGCGAAACTTGTCTTTGTTGAAACTTGATGGGTCGAACTCCACGGTTCTATCCATATCACGAATGAATCCTCTAATATCGTGATTCTTGCCAGTACCCAGGGATTTTGGTCCCTCTCCGATTTCAGAAACTTCATAGACTTTGGATCTATTCGCACCATATACAGTTAAGCCATAGCTTTTAATTTCGTCTTGCAGCTCTTCAATTGTTTCACTTTCTTCTTTGAAAGGAAGGATACCGAAATTTTGCAAGGGCAAATAGAATCCGATGGTTTCTATGCAATTATCTTCTGGCGATAGTTTGTTTTCACCGTACTTCGTCCTCAGTGCTTCATAAACATGCTTGGCTGTCACCGAGTCATCATAGTAAGAATTTTTTGTTAGAGCTTTGAGTGCATTCGAACCATTTTTGTTGAAGTCAGCGGCCACGTAAGGCTTGAATTCTTTTAGCTTTTTAGCATACTTAATCTCTTCGGGGTCATCTGAAAATGCAGCTTTATACGCACCCAACTTTTCTAGGTCAGCGTTTGATTTGAGAAAAGGCATTTTGCTGAATTGCCAGTCAATTACCGGTTTCAACTCAGGATATTTGTTCTTTGCTTCTCTTACCAGCTTGAAATTTTCTTCTGTCCACCTCATGGATGCGGGCAGTTCTTTATCCTCAAGTGTCCACTTGCCATGCTCTGCCATTTTGACCTTAAAGAATTGGGAGTCAACCTTCTCTTTGATTATTTTCAATGCTTCGGAGGAAATTGCCAATTGCTTGGCTAGGGCATTCTCCTTGTCGCTCAGTTTGACCGTGGAGCGTTTGGCTGACCTGTCATTCTCTGCTCTTTCTTTGTTGGCAGTTTCGGTGGCTGACGGACGGCAACTACTAGACAAGAGTAAAAGCAATGAAATTGCGAAAAGGCTTCTGTAGTTATGTTTCACGGTGCTAGTAAACCTTTTAATTGCTTGGAGTAGATTGATTTAATTCTACAAGGCTTTCTAAGATCACTTATTTTATCTATTCTGTAGCGGAACTCTCGTCTTCTAAATGAATTTGTGTGCTACGAATGACTAGATAGTGCAGTGCCGGACGGCGTTGGGGCAGCGTGGGTAGGTCAATTAATCGATGATAAAGAGAGCAACGGTAACAACCTTTATTATCACCACAATCCTTATATCCATAAGCATATATGTGGCTTTTCAGAGTATCGAAGGGCAAATCGAGCTTTCTGACCAGTTTAAGAGAACCAGTGAAAGAGTCAATCTGATGGAGCAACTGGAGTCCGCTATCAAAGATGGCGAGACTGGTCAGAGGGGCTACTTGCTGAAAGGTAAAGCCGAGTATCTCGAGCCTTTCAACAGTTCAAAGGTTGATGTAGAAGAGTCCCTGCATGAGTTGAGAGAAATCTGTCAGTCAGGAAGAGATATAGCCCGGCTCAAGCGTCTGGAAGAGCTGATTCCAAAGAAGTATGCGGAAATGAGTCAGACTATAGCCTTGCGGGATAAGAGTTTCGATGCCTCGGTGGCTGTTGTGAACACGGATGTGGGAATGCACTACATGGAGGAGATTCGGACCATTCTTTCCCAGATGATCGCAGAACAAGAAGCGATCTTGGATATCCGCAGCTCCAACATTACTTTTAAGTTTCGAGAGACAATCAATTTCTACTTGTTTTTATCTATGGTCCTCTGGGTCCTGATTGCCGCCCTCAAGATATTCATTGTCATTCAGCTGGATAAAATGAACTCCTACCAGTCCCATGTATTGCGCTTGAACAGAGAGCTTGAGGAGAAGAATGAGAGTCTTGAACAATACTCCTGGGTCGCCGCTCACGACTTGAAAGAGCCGGTGCGTGTGATGGGCACCTATGCGGAACTGGTGGCTGAAGAGTATGCGGACAAACTGGATAAAGATGGTGTCTTCATGCTGGAAACAATCACCAAGTCAGCCAGGGATTCCTTGAATAGAATCGACGCCGTACTAAAATTCAGTGGCGTCCGAAAAGAGGCGATGCAATTTGAGATTATCGATTTGCCGAAACTAATTGAAACCGTGATCGCCTCCATGAACTTTGTCATAGAGGAAAGCGGTGCTAGTGTTGATGTCCAGGGTTCTGCCCGGATAAGAGGCGATAGGGAACTGCTTCAGCTATCAATTCAAAATCTTATCGAGAATTCCATCAAGTATAAATCTGATGCTGATCCGGAGGTCATGTTTTCCATTGAAGAAGACGATCAGTCCGGCTCTGTGATTGTAAAAGTTGAAGACAATGGAGTTGGGCTTCAGGGCGCTGACCCGAATCAGGTGTTTGGCATGTTCAAAAGATTAGAGAGCGAGAAGCCCGGGACTGGTCTGGGTCTTAGCATTGTGCGGAAAGTTATTTCGGCTCATGAAGGCGAAATTTGGTTCGACGATCATCATGCCAATGGTGCTTGTTTCTATCTGAAGTTTCCACAGGTAGAAAAAGAAGAAGATGCATAGAATTCTATACCGCGCGTTTTTGTCATCTTGTCCCGCTAGAATTTACTGCTGCTGATTTCGCAGTTGGGGTGCCTTGGCTTCTTCAATCGGTGGTATCGAAGGCGCAAGTGGTTCGACCGCTTCTTTTCCAGTAATGTTGCGAGGCGCAAATGTACTGGAGCCGAACACGAAGCAAAGCGAGGCTAACACGGCTAAGGTTAAGAGTAAAATATTTCGTCTATGCTGTACTTTCATAATACATTTTCATAGCACGAATGTTTTGCGGCGATGCCTCTGGAATTTTGAGTTCATTCAACGAATGTATTCAATTCCTGGTTTCGAACCAGGACCTTTTGGGCTGCCAGCAAACTGCTTTTGAGCAGAATCTTGGTATCAAGTATCAACCCTGAGTGGGCAATATATAGGAAGTCATGTCCATTCAATTCTTTTGGGGATTGCAATTTCTTTTTGTTGAGTTGGCTCCAGCCGGTAAGCCCTGGTGCCATACTCCAGCGCTCCGAATAGTTGTCCGGGTCTTCGCTATCAAACCCATCGGTGCTGCGAGGTCTTGGACCGACCAGGCTCATATCTCCTAGAAAGATATTCCAAAATACGGGCAAAAACTGTAGTTTTGAAAACAGTGAACGGAGCAAGTTCTTTCCTGTGCCTACTTGTGACTCCATATTTAGTGAATACTGAGTGAAGGGACGGTTGTGGGCACCAAGGACCGTATGCTTGTTAAAAGTCGTGGTTGCTTTGATACTGTTCGTTATCAGCAGTACCAGAAATAATGGCAAACTTGCTATCAATAGCACCGAAGATGCGACTATATCGCCGAGTCGCTTGACCGAAAGATAGAAGAATCTTCTGATTTTGCAACAGGCATAAACTATGCTTTCCCAGGCAATTTTCTTGAACAGATCAAAATAAAAACGAAGCCAGTTCTCTTTCTCTTGGGTCAATGAACGGCATTGCGCGAAAACGTCGACTCTTCTCTGGGATGCCTGCAAAGTTCGTTTTAGCTCGTCGTCGTATGAGCGCAATGTTCTTTTGATTTCATCATCGCAGATTAGCATCACGACGGAGTAAATCCACCAGAGCGCCGCTACCAACCTGAAAGGAATAACATACCAACGGTAACCGGCAGAGGAAGTTGAGCGATCTTTTGAGCAGCGCTCGTATATTTCATCGAGATCTTTTACTGTTTTGTTCAGGGAAAATTGTTCCATCATTAACCGACGACCGTTCTTGGCCAGCTTCATGGCAAAGTTTCGGTCCTCCAACAATCGAATAATAGAAGCTGCCAGGTTCTCAGAATCTTTGGGCTCTATAAGAAGACCCGTCTCCTCATGTCTTATCGAATCGACTATGCCACCAATTCTGGAGCCTACCATCGGGCGTTCCATAAGTAAGCTTTCTATAGTTCCGCCAAGATTTTCATTCAAAGAGCATTGCAGGGATACATCGAAGGTCGACAACAAAGCTGGGATATCGTCTCTGTGTCCGAGGAAAGAAACATGCTTCGATAGACCTCTTTCCTTCACATCTTCAATAATGCTCTGGCGATACTTCTCGCCTTCTTCACCCCATCCATCGCCGACAAAAACAAAGTGCGCATCAGGGCATGCTGATACTACGGATGCCACTGCATTCACCACGGTCTCGTGGTTTTTTATAGACTGTCCCCAAATGGAGTCGGGCACAAAACGTGATTCGCATTGCTTCTGGTAGAAATAAGCAACGAGGCCGACCAGCTGCGTACCCTCGTTAAGACCGAGTTCCGCCAATAACTTTCTCTTTTCAGCTTCTTTATCCAGTTCTTCGGGCTTGAATTTCTCTTCGTCGGCACCGTAATAAACAAGCTCTATTTTGGAAGCCGGTGTTCCAAGCTCTTTGTATATTGTTCTTGTGTATTCACAGGAAGCGATTATTCTGGTATCCATCCAGACCGTAGATTTTTCGATGAGAGTCGGTATCTCGGCTTCTGCATAAAACGGTCCGGGAATCATTGAGATTCTGATAGGTGCGTCCACCATCCAGGCTGCCAGGCGAGATATAACCATGGTAGGGAAAAGATGGGCATGGACAACATCGTATCTGTCTTTCCAGATCTGCCAGGCGAGATTGAAAATGCAGCGTACGAAAAGGTGAGATTCTTTCAGGGTCCAGAACATGCTCAGGTTCACTACCCGATAGTCTATGCCCTCGGTTTCCAGTTTTTCCGTAAGCGGACCTTCCCCGGAGACATAGGCGCAAACATCATGTCCTCTCGCCTTCAATCCCTTGAGCTGTTCCATCATCCAGGTGGCACCGCGATTCGTACCTGCCAGGTGGAGAACTTTCATCTCTGGATTTACCTCATCCCAGCGACTGTGTCGCTTTGCTTCTCATCAGTTTCGCCGGGACACCAGCCACCCTTGCGGATGGCGCAACATCTTTGATTACAACAGCACCTGCGGCAACCGTTGACCACTCGCCTAATTCTATTCCAGGAATAGTGGTTGATGAAATTCCTGCAAAGGCTCCCTCGCAAACCCGAGATCGTCCTGCCAGGTTTACTCCGGTAGAAATGTGTACATGGGAGCCGATAATGCATTCATGCTCTACATTGGCTCCGGAATTGATTATTACGTTGTCTCCTACCCGCGCATCGGTATTGATATTGGCTTTTAAGCAGATCAAGCTGCCTTCGCCGATGCGAGCAAACTCGGATATCACAGCGGTCGGATGGACTATGGTAGCTGGTTTCCATCCGGCTTCTTTGAGTTTCTCAAATTTTTGTTTTCTGGTCTTATTGTCGCCAATGGCTACGATGAAATTTGATGGTTTAGAGGGGACGTCTTCCAATCTTTTGAAGACCTGGAATCCAAGCACTGCAGGAGCTACTTCTCCATCGTCGACCAGCCCGATGATAGTATATTTACCTTCCCGCAAAACAGTGTCAATCACCACTTTTGCGTGTCCGCCTGCTCCGTATATCAAAATTTCTTGCATTTGTAGGTGGAACCAAATCCGTTTTTTGCTTAGCATATAGCCCCAGTAGACCAGTAAAATACCACTTTCAAACTCCAGTTTTTTGAGAATTTGATTCTTTTGACATAACCATAGGCTATGGCGAATAAAATATCGATAAGAAAGCCAGCAATACTGGGCGGATACAAGCTTTTCCCGGAGCGACTTCATAATGCGCGCTCATACGTTGGTGCCTACGAAGACTTGAGTGCTCAAGTAAGAAACTGCATCGAATCCGGCAGTCTGACGAAGGGTAGGTATCTGGAAGAGTATGAGAGCGAAGTCGCCGGATACGCAGGCGTTAAGCACGCGGTAGCGTTGTCCAGTTGCACAACAGGACTAATTCTTATCCATAACATTCTGGAGCTTAAAGGCGAAGTGATTGTGCCCAGCTTCACCTTCATGGCTACGACCCTGGGCGCTCAGTGGAACAATCTCAAGCCGGTTTTTGTTGATATAGATGCGAAGACTTGGAACCTTGACCTCGACAAAGTAAAAGAAGCATTGACAGAGGACACCTGCGCAATTGTCGGAGTTCATGTTTTTGGAAATCCGGCGGACTGTAGCGGTTTGGAGAAGATAGCCACCGAAGCCGGAGTCAAGCTAATCTTCGATTCCGCCCACGCTTTTGGAGCACGTGCGGACGGCACTGTGGTCGGTGGCAATGGGGTCTGTGAGGTCTTTAGCACAAGCGCCACCAAACTGCTTGTGACCGGTGAAGGTGGGCTCGTAACAACCAATGATGACTACCTTGCCCAGCGGTTGCGTAGGGCAAGAGAGTATGGAAACATCGGTGACTATAATCAGAGAATTCCCGGGTTAAATGGACGCTTGCCGGAGATCAGCGCCATCATCGGACTTCATAGCCTGAAGTATCTGGATGAGGCGATTGCGCATAGGAACAAGCTTGTTAAACTGTTCAAGGAGAGCCTGGCTGATGTTCCTGGTCTACATTGGCAGCAAATTGCCGATGCGGATCTCTGCACCTACAAAGACCTGTCTTGCCGGATAGATACCGAGCAGTTTGGGGTGAGCCGAGACCATCTTGTTCTTGCTCTGGAGGCTGAAGGTATTGAGATGCGAACTTACTACCATATCCCATGCCACTTGCAAGATTATTGGCAGAAGAATATTGGCTCCGACTGTTACAGTCTTCCGTTAACCGAGAACTTGAGCGACAATGTCGTGAGCTTCCCACTCTGGTCTAACATGCAGGAGCGGGACATCACTATGGTGGCGCAAGCGGTGCGGCAGATTCATGGATGGGCAGACAAAATTAGATTGAGCTAGTACATTGAGCAATAGCTGTTATT
>JAUIJG010000138.1 GCA_030431355.1 bacterium | reverse complement strand
ATTCACCCCAAGTGCAGCCCAGTTATGCCAATTTGGCATACAAATCCCCCGAATCCTATGCCAATCTGGCATATTCACCCCATGAGCAGCCCAGTTATTCCAATTTGGCATACAAAATCCCCAAATCCTATGCCAATCTGGCATATTCACCCCAAGGGCAAGCACTGCTCAAGCCATTTGTGCCAGGCTGACTATCGACCCTGCTCTAGCTCAAGATAATCCACCGTCACATCACCGGGAACCGGGTAGGTGCGCAAACCCTTCTCTATCTCCGGCAGCTTATCCAGGTCGATGGCATAAATCTCCACCTGATCATCACCCTGTCTGGAGTCTGGTGTTTTCCAGACCGCCAGCTTCCGCCAGGCTTCTGGAATACCACCATTTTTCTTGAAGAACCTTTCATAGACAACCGCCATCTCGCAGCCCTTATCCCGGGCTATTTGAGCGATGAATGCCTGGTTAAATTCGCCCCGGTGCTTAGCCTCCATAACCTCGTTCGAGGCAAGCGCGAAGAGGTCGACAATGCGCAGGTTGTCGTTAAAAAAGGAGATTGCACCGATATCGTTGATCACCACACCGCTGTCCTTAATGCAAGCAGGAATCAGATGAGCCATCTGGTACTGCTGCCGGAAAAGACCATAGCTAGCTGGAACAGTTATCAGATTTGCCTGTACCGCCCGGGGAGCGAGGAAAAGACAACCGACAACAACAGCTATAACAGCACTTCTAAGAGAGCTTCCGGCCAGGATAGCACCACTCTTTTCTGACCAATCTTTCAAAGAAATAACCACCGCCACCATCACCAGCACCAGGAAATACGCTTCATACCGAAACATCCAACTCACTCTTGCGGTGGTCAGATGAATCATCATGGTCAAAATCGAGATCATAAGCCAGTAGTCAGACTTTCTCAGAGCCTCGGCTTTCAAAAACCAGATAAGCCCCTGGGCAAGAAGCAAGCAAGCAACGGCGCAAGCCAGGTAATGACTGCTTTTAGACAGGACAAGATTCACTGAAGTGGAAAAACAATCACTCAAAAGAGACCCGGTCAAAAACACCGGAACAAGAGCAAACAAAAGAACACGACTGAGCAGCCCCAGGCGCCCTTCAAGACTCTTGCCGGCCACTCTGGATGACACCATCCAGACAACCATAACAAGGAGCCCCATGGACCAGGAATCGCACAGCTCAGTCCCGACAAAATCTATCAAACCAAGGTCCGAAGCCGATATAGGTCCACCCATTGAATGATCGACAAATCCGGTTCTACCTTTCAGCAAAATTGAGTTCGGTAAAAAATAGGAACCCTGACCCATGGCATAGAGACCGTATAAGACCACCGGCAAAGCACCGGCAAGCCCCAGAAACAGCGCATCTAAAAAACGCTTCTTATAGGCAAGCAGAAAACATCCGATGGCGATTAAGAAAAGGGATTCATATCGAGTGGCACTGGTTATAACGGCGCTGGAGTAGAGGTACAGAGGAAGCGCTTTCAGCCTGGGCTGATCCGCCAGGAACTCTGTGAGAAAGAAGACAAACAAAAGCACAGTAAACATATGCAAGCACTGTTCCATTCCCACCACGCTCAGACAGGCCAGGGGAGCAAAAAGGCTAACCAGAAGTAGAGCAAGAAATGCCACACCGGTTTTCATACCGGTCCTGGCAAAAAGATAAGCTACCAGCGCGAGACTGCCCAGACTGAAAATCAAATTGAGAACAAGGGGATAGAGTTCATTGCCCGAACTGATTAGATGAGCAACGGAACAGATGAGGGTCCAGAGGTGAGCGCTGGAAGCATTGGAGAATTCAAAACGGGTTACGCCCCATACTCCAAACTCGGCAAGGCTCTTACCCATGGCCATGTAGATATAGGCATCATCGATGGGATATACCACTGACACCCCGGTTTTTGCCTGGATGTCCGAAACAAGCTTGAAGGTATGGGCGAGATGCAAAAGCGCCACAAGAGTGAAGGGAAGCAGGAAATTCAAGTTGCGAAAAGTACTCAAAGCTTCTTCCAGTTCACCCTAAAATCCGACGGCGGCACGAAGCCGATGCATAGTTACTACATTCATGAATAATGTACCTGCTGAAGCTCTTTTTCTAATCTAATGACTGAGAAAGATGGAGAATTCTTTGTGATGTAAAGACTACAAGCAGATTTTGATCGGTTAAAATCTTTCCCCCGGCAAGGGAATTTGACCCCAGAGCAAGGAGCAGGCCATGACAGTAAGCACCAGAGTGAAGGCTTTCCAACTGACAGAGTTCAATCATCACAAAATCACCGCCGGGGAGGTTGAAGTTGGCGAACCCGGTCCTTTCGAAGTGCTGGTTAAGATGAAAGCGGCCTCCTTAAATTATCGCGACTTCCTTATCTCAAACGGACTCTACAATCCGAATTTGAAATTACCGCTGGTACCGTTTTCAGATGGTGCTGGCGAAGTCTTGAAAGTAGGCGAAAAAGTGACTGAGTTCAAGCCAGGAGATCTTGTTTGCTCGACATTTTTTCAGGATTGGATCGCCGGTTCCATAACGGCTCAGGCGGCATCCACAGCCCTTGGCGGAGAGATTGGCGGTGTACTGCAAGCCGAACGCATCTTCCCGGAGCATGGTCTGGTCAAAGCTCCAAATGGTTATTCCGCAGCCCAGGCAGCCACTCTGCCCTGTGCTGCCCTGACAGCCTGGAATTCACTTTTTGAAGCGGGCAATGTAAGAGCTGGCGACCAGGTGCTGGTGCTGGGCACCGGCGGCGTTTCTATTTTCGCCCTCCAATTTGCAAAAGCAGCCGGAGCAGAAGTCTTCGCAACCTCCAGCTCCGACGAAAAACTCAATCGGGTAAAAGCGATGGGAGCCGACCACCTGATCAACTACAAAGAAAGCCCGGATTGGGAAAAGCCCATTTTGAAGGCGACCGAGAAACGTGGTGTCGATCATATTATCGAAGTGGGCGGAGCAGGCACCGTAGACAAATCAATCAAATCCATAAAGTATGGTGGTCATATAAGCATGATCGGAGTACTGGCCGGCATGGGCGGTGTCGACCCGATCAAACTACTGATGAAAGCAATCAGGCTTCAGGGTATTTTCGTGGGCTCAAAAGAGATGTTCTTGAACATGGTGAGATCCATAGAAGCAAATGATATAAAGCCCGTTATAGACGCTCAGACCTTCCCGGCTGAGAAAGCCGCCGAAGCAATCGATTACATTAAAGCCGGAAAACACTTTGGCAAAATCGTTATCGAGTTTTAGAACTCCGCCTTACCGCCAGAGAAATCCGACCAGGCCGAAATAAAGCATAAGGCCAAGACCCAGGAACCAGAAAGGTGCCACCTGGACTCGTCTTAGAGCGCCGGCGAAAGATTCTCCCGCCCTGGAGCGATGCACTATATAGCAGCAAAAACCTATCAACGCTGTGGGTATATAACAGGCGTAAAACCAGATGATGGCTTGCAGCCCGAAAATAGGAACCAGAGAAAGGGCCAGAACCGGAACCAGCCAGTGCCCAAGAACAACATCCACCGCCGCACTGGTAACACAGTTGGCGGACTTCCATTTTTCGACATTGTAGTAGATAGACATTTGCAGTACATCCTTACATCCATCTTATCCCATGACAAAAACAATCGGGCTCTTCCTAAATGTTCTGTTTAAGATCCAACACAATAATGACTTCATATGCGATGCCATCTAGACCCTTCGCAGGGACGGATTCCAAGATCACTTTCGCAGTCCAGGCTAGCTAATCAAAGATCCATCTAATCCCCAGGAATCATTACCTTTTAGACTCATCCTCCGGGACTACCATCTTCTCTTTTTAGACACCGCATCCAGTATTGAAATACCTCTCCGGCAGGATGCACAATCCGGTGACAAGATCAATACTAGAAGTGACCTCAAGAAAGGAGGTGGTTGAAATTCTAAGCAAATCAAACAAAGGAGCATGCGCAGATGCGTTCAGCCGCCTGGCACTCTAAGAAAATGCAAGATCGGCAGAATTGGGAGACTCCCAATCACCTCTTGAAAGAAGGATATTTTAGTCCAGAATCAGGTTAGCAAAGGGTTTGAATGTTTTCCTGCGAAGGGCATGCGAAAGGGCGTGACGGTTTCGTCACGCCCTGGTGTTGTCTACTTTTTGTCTAATGCGGTCGATTTACCTGGGCAAGACGAGGAGTGACAACACCTGATCTGCCACAATCGGTGGGCACTTTTATCAATCCTGAGGTTACAAGAGTCCTGTACTCGCGGGCGAAGAAAGTCGCGTGAGTGGCACTTTCAAACACTCCTGACGGGCGATTAGCCTTTGCAAATCCCTCACTTTCGATAACACTGCTAAAACAGCCAAGAAGCACCCAGGCACGCCTCAACTCTTCTCTCGAAACTCTTAAACCAGAGCCAGCCGCCAAGCCTGCACCATAACCAATACCACTACCGAGAAGCATTCTCTCATATGCACATATGGAAGAAGCATGGCTGAAACACAGGGTCTTACTGGCAGGATCATCCAAACCTATTTGTATCAGTCCGGCTATCACACAATGAATATCCTCCAGGTACTCTCCATCAATCTGTACCTTAAGTAAATCAGTTTTGTTTTGAACCACCCCGGTCCCTGCCACACTATAGCCACGCCCGTTGAGCCTGCGCAGATGGGAGACGACCCTGGCATAACAGTACTGCTTATAGTTTCCGGAGCTATTTCCAGCCGCGCCATTTACTCTTTCACTATCTAAGGCGCTGGCACCGACGCAGCAGTAGAGGAAGAGAACCAGTAGAACAAGGAAATAGAAATAACGAGTCATCAGAGAACCCCCTTCGCCGGACGGAAAACGTTTGATATCCTTCCATCTTAAGGATTTTGAGAGGGCAAACAATGTGCAATTACACAGTCTCAAAATAGAGCTAATTTCAAAAATGTTTGGAAATTTTGATTCAGGGTTTTTCCCCTTTACTTCCCGTCGGCATGAATATAACGTGGGATTGGTTCCGCTATCGAAGACAATGCAAACATGACAAAAGGAAATTTAGAAAACCGGAAACCCCGTTCAGTCAAAGTCAAAGAAGAAGAGAGCATCAGGGTTTTAAAAAGCACCGAGCTCATTGAAGAAGACGAAGAACCAGAAGGACACTTTAGAAACCATCATCTCTCTTCAACTTCAAAACCTTTAGTAAAAAAGCCCGACAATTCTATACAGCTAAAACATGCCGATGAAAGCAAGGTCGACACGACCGCTGCCGAGCTTATACCCGGTCAAATCGTAGAAGACTTTGAAGTCCTGGAGCATTTAGGTTCCGGCGGCATGGGTGATGTTTTCAAAGTCAAACACATCGAAAAGGAAGGCTTCTTTGCCCTGAAGCTCCTCAGAAAAGAGCTCTTACGAGACAGAGCCAGCAAGAAAAGGTTCGAGCAGGAAGCAAAAACATGCCGCGCACTCAATTCACCATATATAGTATCAACATACGATTCAGGAATAACAAAAGAAGGTGTCCCTTTCATTCTTATGGAGCTGGTGGAAGGAAAGAGCCTGGCATCCCTGCTAAAAGAGAATCGTTGCCTGAAAAAAGAAGACTTCAGAGTGATCTTTGCTCAGGTGGCAGAGGCCCTGGGCTACGCGCATCAGTTCAAAATATTACACCGGGACCTGAAACCTTCCAACATAATCATCAGCAAAGACGAAAGGGGCAAACTCAAAGCTAAACTCGCCGACTTCGGCATCTCTCGAATTCTTCATGAGTCCGATAGGGAAGAACAACAAGTCACCAAAACCGGTGAACTTATAGGCAGCCCTATCTACATGAGCCCGGAGCAGTGCACCAGCGCGGTCTATGACCAGCGCTCCGACATCTACTCCCTGGGAGTGGTTATGTATGAAGCGATCACAGGAGATCCACCCTTCCTAGGCAATAACGCCATATCCACGATAATGAAGCACGTCAATGACACCCCCGCACCTATTAACAGGCTGTCTATCGGCGATGAAGAAGGTCAGCTAATCGAACAAATCATCTTCAAATGCCTGGAGAAAGACCCGGAAAGGCGATACAAAAGCGCCATAGAAATCGGCATTGATATAGAAAGTATCGACTGCGACCCGGAAAACTTTGACAAACAAAGACTACTGACAAATTGCCGAAAAGACAAAATGAGACGCTACCTCGACAGGAACGCACGGCTCCTCTTCATCAGTATATTTGCGACCCTGGCTGTCTCGGCTTTAATTTATAAAGTCAAAGACGCAAACTACAAGCAGGCCCTCTTCAACAATCTGGTTACAAGAGCCGAAACCGCTTACAGCTATGGTGATGACGCCCACGGGCTATGGCTCAGAGCCTTCGATCTTGCCGAAAAGCTGGGCAAAGACAATCGGACGAAAGGCTTGATCATGCTAAACGCAGGCAAAATGAACTTCACGTCGGACAACCTCTTGCTGGTACCTTACCGGGGCACCAGAGGCACCAGCGAGATAGAGAAGTCCTACGAGTTGATAAGCCATTCAGGGGCATCAGGACTGGAGAAACTAAGAGTTATGCAAAATCTTGCCAACTATTACGTGGCAAGCAATGAAGCGGCTTACAACGAGTCGTTCTACTACTCAGCAGATGAGAGGCAGGAAGCCTTCAAGATCAGGGACAAAGGAATTGAAAAATCGGAGAACCAGGACTATATAGGTGCCACCAGATTTTTTGAAGAGGCTTTCAAAAAAGGCGCCAGGGATGACCTGACCATAAGACACCTGGGAAATTCCTATGCCGGCTCAGCATTCGAAGCGAAAAATCCAATGGCAAAAATTGCGCTCTTTGAAAAATCCCTTCACTACACCAATTGCGACAGCCATAGACTCTCTCGCTGGAAAAATCTGAACGAAGCCATGAAAGCCGCCGGGCTGGATCCGCTTTCTTATGAGGATCGACTGAAGCTGGGCAAATTAGCAGAACAAAGAGGAGACCTGGAATCAGCGGCCCTTGAGTTTCACGCAGCCCTGGCTCTCAAGCAAGAGAATGGAGCAAAGACAGCCTTGATCCAAGTGCAAAAGCAGCTCTCTGACCAGCGCCACAAAAAGAAAGAACGAGTAGCATACAGAGCAATTCCTCTGTTCGAAAAACTTCTGGAGCAGTTAGAAATCTACTACCCGGGTCCCAATACAAGTAGAACTTACCGAAAAAAACAGCTGGCAAAGCTCTACAAAGATCTGGGTGAGTATCAAAAAGCAGTGAACATCTACCAACCGCTTTTAGATAACGACTACAGAGACAAAAACCAAATGATGGTGGTGGACGATCACCTTGCCGACTATGTCGAATGCCTCTATCTAACAGGCGATGTGGATGGAGCGATGAGAATGGCCAACTCCTGGCTGGAAGTATTTTCTCCCGGTCCACCTTCATTCCCCGGAGGGGGCAGAAGAGAAAGATTGGTCAATATCGTAGCCAACTGCCACCTTCTTAGAGGAAAGTTCGATCTCTATGAAGCAGAGATAGCCGGCAAATATAGCAGGTACGAAGAAGTGCCGCCGGACGCTTTCACCAGCCTGCCCTATCACAAAACTGACTATGGTCCAGGGCAATAGCGGTCGGACAAATATGCCCGAATTCTATCTGGAGAATGCTTTCAGCCACTCTTTCTTCCAGAAAACCAGACAGACTTTTCCAACCACTCTCTCCTGGCTGACAAAACCCCAGACATGGCTATCTGCGCTGGCATTTCTATTGTCGCCAAGGACGAAAAGATGTCCCTCAGGGACAACTATGGAAGAGGAATCTCCGGCATATGGACGAATAAAGTTACCTTTCAAATTGACTCCGGAGATACTATCCATCTGCATCCTGTCATAGAAAGGCGGCTCGGCCACATAGGGCTCATCCAGATGTTTGCCGTTTAAGAACACCCCTTTGCCTTGAACAATGCTGATGGTATCTCCGGGCAAACCTATCACTCTTTTGACGAAAGCCGGCGGATTCTCAGGCACAAAGGGGATGAACTGCCCCAGCCGGGACTCTTCATAGACCTCGGTCTCTACCTTTGGCGGATAGAAGACCACAATGTCGCCATGCTTGAATTTATCACCAAAAAACTTTGTTACTTTCTGAACCAATATTCGGTCGTCCACTTTCAGGGTGGGCTTCATGGAGCCGGATGGAATAAACCTTGCCTCAGCGATAGTGCCCCTGAGAAAAAGACAGATGACTAGTCCGATCAAAAATGTCTGGACAACTTCTGTAAAAAGTCCTTTCTCTTCCTGGCTTTCCATCGACTCATCTTTTTCAATCCCGTTATCCATATCGGAATCAATCTCGGAATCACTTTCAGGATCGTTTTCGGAAAGTGCTTTCGGGTCTTCTACCATCGTCAACCTCGTAACGCTCAGAATTCAGTAAACACCTCATTATATGCGATAAAGAAAAACCGATCTTAAGAACATCTAGAAATAGAGATGAATACACGAAGCTCAGGACCTGGAAATTCATTCGAAATATCGCACGAACTTAGCGGACCAAAACACCTCAGAATGTAAAGGTAGTAACCAAACAGAAAAATCTTGAATTTACGCTAGTTAGCCCCTTATACCGATCCCATGTAAAAACCCAGGCAAATATTACGAAAAGCTATGTGGCAGTGATTATTGACGGTTGCCATGTGGAACAGAGACTCTTATTTTATCTTCCGATTTCTTATTCACCCAGGAGCCTGAGCAAAACCTAGAAGCATTGCCCTAAATCCATACTCTAACCGCCGAAAAGCAACAATAACCAGTAGCAATGCTGCTCCGTCCAACTACAAATTCCCCCAGGAAATCGCAAAGATAGGCTCCTACTTCCCATAGATTACGACTCCTCCGGTGCTGCTAACCAACATTCATCACTGCAGTCCCCGGATGCATTGTCAGCATACACATACCGGCATAGATGCAAGGCGTCTATTAGCCAGGAAAAGGAAAACCTAGTGCACATTGAATCAATCATCGCCACCACCCTCATCGACAGCACTTCGATTGCGGCTGCCTGTTCCAAGCTGGAATCGGCAATGGAGGCTGGCAAGGCGATAGAGGTACTCTACAAAGAGTCCGAAGACTCTCACCTGGAAAGCAAAGAGTACCTCCCCGATGACTCGGAAGAACAGACCACCCGGAGCTGGAGCGATCCCAACCGGATGACCCCTGCCCGCATCGCCGGCCGCAAGCAAAAGCGCGAGAAACAGCGTGTCACCATCTTCGCCGGTCGCCTGCGCCTCAACGGAGCCATCGCTGCCATCGAAAAGGCCCGGAACGAGCTCATCGCCGAAATCGAAAAGCTGCGGCTGGAGATCGATTCCTTCGTGGAAGCGAAATCTCCCTGGGATGCGGCTTCGGCAAAGATCAATACGATCTTCGCCAATCGCCTCTGCTACCGCGCTGACGAACTTCAATCCAAGCTTCGGTCGTCCCTGAGGTTCTCCTCGGTGCAACCGCAAGTTCTCCGCGTGGCCGGTCAGGAGACGGATCTGGCCAAAGCCCTTAACGCCGCCTACGAATCGGACCTCCGTGAATGGGTGGTTATGTACAGCGGTCATGGCTCGGCATTCCGCTACGACGAAGGGGATGGAAGCAGAGTGCCTTCCGGTCCGCATCTCTCCTACGACGAAGCCTGCCGCCAGGCATCCGACTGGATCGGCTACGCCGACACCATCGGGGGCGACGCCCAGCTCTACAATGTCCGCACCGGTGAAACCGTGACAAGTTTCATCCACCCGAATTACACGTAAGTCCGGTGTAACTCGGGGCTAAAGCACTAGCTAGTTTCTAAGTTGATTGAGAGGCACCGCTCAATTTATTGACGGTGCTTTTCATTCTAATCATTTCTCCTATATCTTATAGTTATATGAAAGAGAACCACAGGGACTAGAAATGAGGCTGAGGTTGAATCGTTTTATTTCTAGTCCCTGTATTGGCTGGCGTCTACTTTCATCGGGTCAAATTTTTTGGAACTTGTTCTCTAGATTTCCGCGTCACTCTGATAAGAAAAAATCATTACTGTCGCTAAAAGAACAGATGTAATAGCTAACAAGTCAGTTAGTGATATGAATGAATCCCACATGTCTATTACCTCTCTCGACTTCGGTTCCATGACCTGAACCTAGCGGAAAGGACTGCCAATTCAAAACGCCATCTCAGAGCCACCAATTCCCCGGAGACCCCCTTCCTGAAAGGTTTTTTGGGATCGTCCCGAAAAATATCCAGGGCTGAAAAGCAGAAATTATCAGGATCTTGACCTGGCGCTAAGGACAACGCTCCCCTTCGCAAAGCTCGCGTGAACCATGAAGAGCTAATCCCAGGAGCCGGATACTGAAGGCGGACACAGGGCGCACCATCGAAACACAGGCACGGAAACGGTTCCCAGCCATAAACCCCGCCTAGCGAAGGGAAAAGACAGCTCTCTCATACAAGCTCCGCAAGCCGGGGGAAAACGCACCCCAGAGAGGCATACGGAAGCTTCTACCTACCCGGTCAATCGTCTATGCTCCAGAGTCCACACCCACCCCAGACTTTGTCTTCTTGAACCGGAAAAATCTATCATTGAAACATACTCAACCATTCATTTTGCCAGTAACAGTTAAAACAGTAAATCGAACCAGACAATACTATTTCCAGAAGATCCGCATCTGACAAAGCACCATCCAAGGATGAAGCGTTGAGGACCGGCCAGGAAAATCAACCTATAAATTTCACTCAATTAGAAAGGAGTTCCCATGGACCTTTTCATCAGCACAGCGATCACTTATATTAAGCCCTTTGCCATCATCATCGGTATCGGCTCTATTTTGATATTCATAAGATTTATCTTCGACTACGACAAAATGAGAGCAAGAGCTTTCGATGCCTATGGTGCCTTAAAAGAAGAACTCAACCGACTGACAAAGGCGACTTCGTGCTATACCTGTCAAAATCACATGAATTCTACTGATCCAATGGAGCCGACAGCTCCGGCGGACCCCGCATATCTTGAAGCCAATGAAGCAAGCAGACATTTCTCTCAAGTGTTGGTCAGAATTCGCGCCAGAGAGAAGCATTATTCCAATCGCCTCTATGCGCTGGAGGAGAAGTACAAAGGAGTCACCCTGCTGCACCGTGTCAACAAAGGGACAGTAGAATGGCTCACTCTAGCCACCTCCATAGAAGCGACCCTGGATGCTCTTCGGAATCACGCCCAGGCTTATAAGCTCGAATCCCCTCTCCATCGCTAAGTCAAAAAATCTAAACTTATGAAGATCACTACAGAACAGCGGGTCACTCTGTTGTTCTGTAGTGTTCAAACCCCATCATTGAACTGATACAAAGAAGAAAATCTCGCCAAGATTTTTTTCTCAACTTCTACTATATTGCTTAATTGCTGGCGACAAAATGACAGAGAAAGAGCTGATTTAGAAACATCCTTAACCGGAATCAAATGAATTCGACGGAAGAATAATCCCTAAATGTTATAGTGCCAGATGATATATTCGACAGCTCCGCTTCCAGATAAAAGAGACCGGCTCTATGAAAGTGTTCCAGGAAAAACAATCCAGCGTCCTTGCAAAAAAGACGACCATACTATGGGCAATGCCTTTGCTCTCCTTGCTGATCTATTCAGGCGGTCAGTTGGCTTGCGCCCAGAATGCAGATCATTATCCGGAGCCAGTCTCAAAGAATCTGATCTCAGCCTCTCCGGGAAAAGAAAAAGTATCCGACCCAGAAGAGACTCTTGATAGCAGCAAGTCTGAGACATCACAGGGAAAGGAGATTTCCGAATCCACATCATCTCCATCGAGTAAATCCCTGGATAAACAGGTATCTGCGAAGAAAACAAACACAAATAAAAAGCGTAATAAAAACAAAACCCAGCCCCTGCGGCCCAGACTTCAAACATCCGGCTCCAGTGGTAAAAAGGTGGAAGAGACGGGAGAGACTTCGAGACGGGAGACTTCAAGACAGGACAATGCACCGCAATTCGCCGATGGTCCGTCCTTGCCGTCGGCCCCTGCCTTCATGCCGATTCACAAAAGTCTGGATAGCCCTGAGCAAGAGAGGCAGACCGAGGAAAAAGACACGGAAAAGCCAGCTGAATCGGCTTCCGAGCAAGGATCAAAAGAAGGTGAAGACAACTACTTCAATGACAATTCTGAAGATGTTCTCAATCCTTTCAGCATAGAATCAGTAAAAAACCATATCCACAAACTGACGGCACCGGACAAACCGAAGCGAACCACAACCAATAAAACTGATTCAGCCGATTCAAAAGCGCCTGCCAAGAAATTTGTGCCACCAGATCCTTCTAAAACGCCCTTCACGCAAGAATGGAATGAAGCTCATGGGCGCCGGGTTCTGGCAATAATCGGCAT
>JAUIJG010000137.1 GCA_030431355.1 bacterium | reverse complement strand
CTCATTGTTCGTGCTTGCTCTATTTCAGCTGTCCCATCAGAGGAGGAGCATAGTGGTAAAACTGACTAAACAATTTATCGAAGTGTCCGTCCGCTGAACTACGTGGTGGTATTTCGCGACCGGGCATGGTTTGATTGAAAGGCAATCGAGCAAAGCAGGGCGGGGTTAGGACCTGGGCGCCTTCGGCTGGGTTTGCATAAGTAAGCAGTGGAGAACATCATGCCAAAGAAAGGAGAAATCGACCTTCGGAAGGAGCGATACTGGAAGACTGTCATTTCAGACTTCGAAAAGAGCGGTCTGAGCGGTCGAGCCTACTGCAGGGACAAAGGCACTTCGTACACGGCATTTGCAACTCGGTGGAGAAGGCTGACCAACAGCACCGCTGTCGGTAGCAAGCCTGGTAGCACACACCGTGTTGATTTCGCTCCAGTAGCACTGAAGTCATCCCCTCCGGAGCCGCCGTTTTCGTCACAGGTTGAACCGCTCGAAATAGTGTTTCCGACAGGAGTGACTGTGCGCGTTCCTGGTGGCTACTCCGTGACTGCACTGGCAGAAATCGTCTCAATCCTGGAGGTTTAACGTGTTCAATCTATCGCCCTCGATTCGCATCTTCGTATCCACAAAACCCGTGGATATACGACGTTCATTCGATGGATTGCTAGAACTGGCGCAGACAGTGATTCGCCAGGATCCGTACTCCGGGCATTTGTTCCTCTTTCGGAGTCGTCGTGGTAACCTCATCAAAGCACTGTGGTGGGACCTCGATGGCTGGGCAATCTTCGCCAAACGCTTAGAGACTGGGACATTCCGATTCCCAGATGTCCGCTTCATCAATGGTGAATACGAGCCCGTCGAGATCGAGCGGGCTGACCTGATCTTGCTTCTCGAAGGCATTGATATTGGTCAGGTAAAGAGAGCAAAACGCTACAGGCGGAATTGCCGAGATCAAGCAGCAAGCCGTACCCCAAAATCACCGGCTCCGGCACGAGCGAGGTAAGAAGCGCCATAGGCTGCCTCTTTCAGAGCCTGGCAAATGAAACATAATAGATATTTCGAGACACTCCCTGAATTTTAGCAGTCATTAAATCTGGTAGCACTTTAGCTTCTCGCCTTTATCCACGATATCATATAGTGTATAATCAATACACGATACCACTCCTGGTGCCACATGCGCGACGACACAGATTTACAAAAGAGGCTCCTCGAATCTCAGGCTGAGATTCAGCGCCTGACCGCTCTCGTTGAGACCTTGCAACAACAGCTCCAGCAGTCCCTCGACAGCAACAAGAAACTCGAAGTACTTCTCGCGGACCTCCAGGGAAAGCTCGATATCCTGATCGTCCAGACCAAGAATCGCAACAAGCGCGACTACGGTAAGAAGACCGAGAAGCATAATCCTCGCCCAGCACTCGATCAGAAGATGGATCACGCCAGTGCGGCTCCAGCATCTGAAAAATCTATCGGCATAAAGCACATTCTCAAAAATGCTGCCAATGTTTCCCGCGAGCCGCTTCATCATCCCGTTAAGCCCGAGGATTCCGTCTGTCCGGATTGCAGGGTCGCTACAGTCTTTGTCGGCAACACCCTCACTCACCAACTCGAGATGCTTAGCGCCAGCCTGAAAGTCATCGACCACTTGCAGGAGACCCGCTCCTGTCCGAAGTGCAAGACCTACATCGTCAAGGGTGAAAAACCCTGCCAGCCCATTCCCGGTAGCTACGCTGGTCCCCGCCTCCTGGGCGAGATCATCGTCGCCAAAGTCGAAGATGGACTGCCCAACAACCGCCAGCAGAAAAGATTCGCTCGAAGCAATGTGACCATTCCACGCTCCACTCAAAGCGATTGGATGCAAGCCACGGCTCTTTCTCTCTCCCTTCTCTACGAGCTTCAGAAGCGAGATCTCCTCCAGTCCAGAATCATCAAGACCGACGACACCTCGATTAAAATTCAAGACCGCAAACTCAGAAACAACATTCGTAAGGGCAAAATCACCGCATATATCGGAGACCCTGATCACAAAAGCACTGTCTTCGACTTCAGTGAAGACCTGTCCTTCGGCAGAAACCTCGAATTCCTCAAGGACTTTAAAGGCATCGTCCAGGCTGATGCCGCCGGCGGATTCGATGCGCTCTTCAAAGACGGTAGCAAAATCGAGGCTGGCTGCCACGCCCACTCCAGGCGCAAATATTTCGAAGCAGAATTTAGCGAGGCGAACCTTCGCAATTCTGTTCTCAACACATACCGCGAGCTTTACGAAATCGAGCGACAAATCAAGGATAAGTCTCCGCCAGAGCGCCTCGCTATCAGGCGAAGAAAATCCAAGCCTCTGATTAGACGACTGCGAAGGACCATACTGAGAGCCCAGGCAAGGCTCACTCCTTCTCATGAGCTCATGAAAGGGATTAACTACAACCTGAAGCACTGGATTGCACTCACACGGTTTCTGAAAGATCCGGAAATCGGCATCGACAACAACGCGGCCGAGAGGGCGATCAAATGCTGGGTTCTCGTAAGAAAAAACAGTCTCTTTGCCGGCTCCGATAATGGTGCCAGAGCCATAGCTGTTCACCTGTCGTTCGTTGCCACGTGCAAGCGCAATGGCGTCAACCCTGTCGACTGGTATGCCGATGTGCTCTCTCGCATCAATGAAATGAAAACCAGCGAACTTCATCAACTTCTTCCACAGAACTGGACGCCGCCCCCGAAAGTCACATAGCTCCCGGATGGTGACATTCTTAGGTAATCAGATTGACTTCTGTTTCGCTACCACGTAGCGGATCGGACAGACACTCTACGGCACAATGTTGGACGAGGCTCTGATTGAACTCGACTCAAGCAACAACCCGACCTATCTCCACCACGACCGCAAAGGTTCGATCATCGCCACCAGCAACAGTTCTGGTGTGGTGGTCAATACTTATGCCTATTCGCCATTCGGTGAAAGTGGGAGCATGAGCGGAACCACATTCGGTTACACTGGGCAGCGCTACGATCCCGAAACAGGTCTCTACTACTACAAGAACCGCCACTACTCTCCGGAGCTTGGTCGGTTCCTGCAGCCTGACTTGATCGGCTACGGTGATGGGCTCAACGTCTACCAATATGGCTACAACGACCCGAACATGTTCTCGGATCCGCTAGGATTGGCAGCTGACGGCAGTAGGATAGCTGGTGATACTAGCTTCCCTGTAAGCGGAGGATTTGGTTACTCTGGGGGAGTTGGTGGCTTTGGAGGTAGTGGTGGATTCGGAATCTCCCCACTCGGACAAGGAAGTGAAGTTGCCTATTACGCTCAACAGTGGCGACCTGACCTAACTTGGAGCAAAACAGACAAGTCTGGGCCTACGATATTTTTTAAGCAGAATCCCCAAGCAATAAACGTAGAAGAAACTAATTTCTGGGGGATAGGAGAGCGAGTTTACACCTTTGAGGTTTTTAGAATTGCTATTCCATTTCTCCATAGCCTCAGCGAAGTGAATTCCAAGTTGCCTACAAGTACGGAATATATCGTGAACTACAGTAACGACCCACTTTCAAACCAATTCGAAGGTCATACAAAGCAACTATTCAAAAAGCTGTATCAACAGGTGAGTTTTGGATATCGAATCCTAATTTAGATGCAGGTCAGGTTCAAAACAGGTGGTCTATTTTCTCTGCAAGAGTCACAATAAGAGTGCCTTTGCATTCGACTGGAGTAGTTCTAAGGCCTAATGATCCTGGCACTGACCTTCCACCCAAAATTAATACCAATTGATTTGAAACTCCTGGCTTGAGATGGATAATAGAGCACAGAAAGGAGCTAATCATGAGGAAAACCAAGTTTTCTGAGGAACAGATAGTCGGCATATTGAACGAAGCAGAAGCAGGTCTGGACGTTCAGGAACTTTGCCGCAAATATGGTATCAGCAAAGGAACCCTCTACCGCTGGAAAGCGAAGTATGGAGGCATGGACGTCAGTGACGTTCGCAAGATGAAACAGCTGGAAGCTGAAAATTCCGAGCTGAGGAAACTTGTAGCACAGCAAGCCCTGGACATTCAGGGATTGAAAGCCGTGGTCTCAAAAAAGTGGTAACCACCGCGCAGAAGCGTGAAGCCGTAAATCTCTTGCGTGAATCTGGTCTTTCTGAAAGGCGTGCTGCCGAGCTGGCAAGCTTGAGCAGAACCGCTGCCAGATATTCCTGTCGACCGGATACAAGAAAAGCTGAAGCCGATAGGTTGATTCAGCTTGCCTTGAAACATATACGTTTTGGATATCGCCGGCTCGCTGTACTTCTGCGTGGTGAAGGCTTCAAAATCAATGACAAGCGTGTCTATCGTCTCTACTGTAAGCACAATCTGCAAGTGCGCAGGAAGAAGCGAAAACGGCTCAAAGGAACAGGTCAGAAAATCAAGACAGCAATGCAGCCCAACTCAACATGGGCAATGGATTTCATGTCAGATTCTCTGTACAGAGGTAGAAAGTTCCGGACGCTAAATATTCTTGATTGCTACACCAGAGAATGTTTGGACATAGAAGTCGACACTAGTCTGCCAGGAGAGCGCGTTATTCGCGTCCTGGAGAAGCTTAAATGGTTCCATGGTCTACCGGAGGAGATCATTGTTGATAATGGGCCAGAATTCACCTGTAAACAGATTCAGGAGTGGTCAGAAAGAAACGGAGTAACCTTCAGATATATCGATCCCGGCCGACCAATGCAGAATGCGATCATTGAGTCATTCAACGGGAAGTTCAGAGATGAGTGTTTGAATCAACACTGGTTTACAAGCCTTTGTGATGCCAAGCAAATCATTGAGGACTGGAGAATTTCCTACAACCATGTCAGACCCCACAGTGCCCTGGGATACCTGACACCAAGGGAATTTTCATACATGATTTCCGAAGGAAGTCGTTGTTCTCTACCTCTAGCTGGGTAGAATAAATGTCAGCCAGAATTTCTCAAAACTGATGGTATTAAATCTGGGTTCAGGTCAGAACGAATAATCAAAGCCAAGCCACACGTGATTGGAACAAGTATATCGGAGGACTTGGAGAAAATGACGTGAAGCAGTTAAGCGGGCAATGAGATTATAAGTTTTGATGAATACGATTATTTTGTTTTCGGCAGGAGAGAGAAGTTTTTCTCTCTCCTGCTTTACTTCAAGGGAACTCAACTTGGTCAGTACCACCTCACTAAACTAATCTTTTGAAAGCCTATTAGGGCTGACAATGAATTGCAACAAGATTAATTCTGTATATTTGTCAATCGACTCGTAATTCTACGATTTAGATCTTCCGGCACGAAGGAATATAATAATTACATTATGCTTGTTCAAAACATCCCATCTCAGAAAGTGATTTTCATAGCTTTGGCAACAGCTATTGCTTTTGGACCTATACCATATCTTTTTAGTTTTTTGTCCCAGGAAGATCAGTGGAAGCGTGAACTTTTGGAAGCATCGCTTTGCTATCAACCCTCAAACCTGAGAGACAGTTTGAGACATTTAGAAAGAGCCTTAAGAATTTCAGAGAATCTGAAAACAGTCAATAAGATTCAGACTCTCTACAAGATTGCTGTTATTCAAGAGAGTTCAAAAGATTATTGCGCGGCAGTGCAATCAATTGAGAAAATAATTCAACTAAATGAATCAGACCAGGAAAGTCATCAGCAGCTGATGAGTGATGCCCTTAGGCTTTACTCCGAATTATATGAAGGAAAGAAGTGGAGAGCAAAGGTCCTGAAAAAGTATGAGAGATGGTATGCATCATCGCGGGAAAAGTTTGGAGACTCTTATCCTTCTGTAATTCAGAGCTTACTAGATTTATCTAGCATTTACTACAAGGAGAGTATGTTTCGTGAGCGAGCAAAATCATTCGAAGATTGGGCTAGAATAGCAAAAGCTTACTATGGAGAAAATAGCAAAGAATACGCTGTGAGTCTTTCTAATCTTGCTTGTTCCTATTTGGACTCGGGTCAACAAGTCAAAGCAAAATTGGTGGAAGAGAAAGTCTTAAACATTTACCGAGGGTTAGAAGCCAAGGGTGAGTCCGTAAAAGATGAAACCGGTTGGACTTTGGTGCACTTAGGCAAAATCAGCCTGAGAGTAGGAGAGTTTAAAAAAGCTGAAGAATACTTTGATAGCTACTTTCGAATTTGGAAAAAGGTTGGCAAAGAATCAAGCCGAAAGTTTGTCTATACACAGAATATGGGTCTATTGAAAGTTGCACAAAAGGACTTTGAAGCTGCGACCCTTTATTTTGAGGAGTCTCTTGAAGCTCTCTCTTCTAGTGAACGGCAGGCATTTGAGAAAGGCTATGAATATTCAGAATTGAGTGCAGGATTGGCCCTTTGTCATGAATGGAAAGGGGATTTCAAAACGGCTGCAGTTTTAATCAATAGAGCCGTAGCAGTTGAGCAAGCAAAGAGATTACCTGAGAAGTTGCCTTTGTTTCTATCATATAAAAAGGATCAAAAGCGAATTAATGCAAAAGTTAAGCGCTCCCAAAATTGTTCTACTGGAAGATAGGATTCTTCCTATAGGCTCAAATGACGGTTTTAGCCAACCAGAGTTCAAAGGTTCCAAAGATTATAAATTCTAAGCCGATACTCTCTCTTATGTTTCACCGCAACTAAAAACCCCACTCAAACCCTGCTGTGAAGAGCTTTCCAGGCATTGGAATTTTCAATCTACAAAACCATCACCCAATTAGATGAAAAACAGCTCAAGGACTAAGCCACTACCTTTGGTGCCCTTGCTACTACAATGCATATTAGTACAACACAGAGAGAATCACGATCAGAATTCGGAGACATGACAGTAGCTCTTCTCCAGGAATGGAATAGAATACAGCTATTCGCTCAAAAGCCCGGATTAGAAGGGCTTTTAAGCGATCATCTTTTGCTTTGGAACATAACTCCCTATTATCAGCCTTGCTTGAGCTTCTGTTAATCAGCTCAGACTCTGAAGGTTCAATAACAATGAATCACTGAGTCCATAAAAAGAATCCGTATTCTAAATAAACTTGTAGATATACCAAGAAAAGCCGTGATCGCCCGTCGAACCTCAATCGAATAAATCCCTCTCCAGTCGACGGAGGAAACCTCCTGTACTTTTTCGGTAACCATCAGCCAGGAGTTCATAGTCGGCATCAGTCTTCAGGGTTCGCCCCTTTGAAATTTCAAAAAGCTCTGAAGCATCTTCCGGCTCCATGAAAGCCATTAGCTCTGCCAGAATTCGCGGGAGCTGGAAGTGGTGATAATCAATCGGAGTAGTCCAGTCTCCGCCCCAGATGGTAAATCCATGCTTTTTAAAAACAGATATAACACCCTCAACCATGCCGGGTTTCTGATTTCGCCTGTTCAAAAACTGCCACCCCTCCGCAGGGTGCACCTGGACCTGTCCTTTACTCTCATCAATGGTAAGAAACGGATTTTGTAGTGGGTTGAGGTCGATGGCTGCGCCGTATGAGTGAATAGAAAATGATGCACTACCCGCGATGCGCCTGCAATTGAAAGAGGAGCTATTGTTACTGGTCATTGATAGTTCATCATCACCCTGATAATGCTGAATCGGCAATATCCGGGCCACAGGAAATTTTTCCCCGGAAAGCTCCTTGAAGATAGCTTCCACAGAAGTGGCCAACGCATCCATAACAGTGATTATTCCGTCATCCCGCAGCTCGCCATCAAAGCCATAGTAGGAGATATGCACATTGACCAGGCGTTCCAGGGCAAGCGGACAGTCATCTTCCCATATTGAATACGACTTCAACTCCGCCTTTTCACTATCGTTTAAGCTAAAAACCGCCATTAAGTATTCGTCCTATGCGAAGATCCCAACAATATTTCCAGCCAGGAACCGATACATCATAAACCAAAATGTATCAAAGAGGCGCATTGGAAACGTTCCCATCTCTCCACAATTAAGAGATAGGCTAGAATTGTCTGTCTCAATCGAAGTGAGCGCACAAAATAAACGGATCCCTCAATATGAATGAAGACAGCCTTCGGCTAAAAAACTGGTTCTGGTTCATCGCCATTATTTTTCTAGCGGTGGGCATCGTGTTTTCGCTTGGCATCTATCTCGATTACAAGAAAGTAAAAGAAGTTCAAACCTGGCCAATACAGGAAGGCAAACTTCTGAGCCGGGTCATCAAAACAACAAGAGGCTCAAACGATCAGTCCGTGCGTTATGAATATTTGGTAGATGGCAAAAAATATGAATCGAGCAAAGTAAGTCCCAATCAATTCACCCAGGCCGAAAGCGAATTTTTCCAGACTGAAAAAGAAGACGGCATAAAAGTGATGGTTCACTACAACAAAATCTTTCCCCAGGAAGCCTATCTAGTCGTTCGCTGGAATTTGTTTGAAGGCACCAGCATCTACTATGCTATCTCTTCTTTGATATTTGGCATTATATTCGGTGCTATCGCGCTGACTATGCAATTCAAAAAAGGGTCCACAAGCTCAGATCCGGAAATTTCGGAAGAGAACGAAGAAAGAGAACCTACATAATACGAACTCTACTGTTGCAGTTGAGAAGCCTGCACCAGGGGGGAGCCGGATTGAACCGCGCTCATCATAGCCTTTTGCGCAGATGATACCAGAACAGGCAATTGTTGGGCGTCAGCCGGGACAGACGCAAGCCCGAAGTGAATAGATGGACCGAAGCGAGCAAGGTCAGTGACTCTGTTTGGAAGGTCTCCGCTGATTCTCTGGCAAAGTGCCACAGCCTGGCCTGAATTAACTCCCGGCAACACCATACCGAAGGCGTTGCTGCCGAAGTGGCCGAAATGATCCACTTCCCTTGTAATCTCCTGAATACTGCGGGCGATAGCAACCACGGTTTCTTCGGAGACAGACTCAGGATCAATGGTCAGGTCGACGCAGAATAAAACCAGAGTGAATTCGGTTCCGAACCTGAAAGCTCTGGCAAACTCCTGATTCAAAAGAAATTGGAATCCTTCAAAGGAATAGACTCCCGTGACCGGATGCAAGAGCTTTGCCCTGCCTTCCTCGGCTTTGCTCTGCTCCACGGCAAACTCAGCCTGGGGAATGCCAAGCATGCGCCAGGCGCTGGATGCGGAACCCTGCGCAGGTCCGGTATTGGCTTCCATGCCGGAACTTGCTTCAGAAACGGCAGATTCCTCCGGAGTCTCGGACGCTCCTGGCCAGTTTCCACCCTGGCTGGGAGTATCTTGACCGGCAGCACCTTTATTGAACAAGAAGCTTGGTGGAAGGGGAGCCGCTTTTCCTCGGGAAGCAGACTTCCTCGGCTTGGCACCGGCATCAGAGCCTCCCTCACTGGGACCAGGGCTGGCACCGGAATTTTGATTAACGGCATCTTGAAAGGCTTTTTCCGCACTGTTGCCCGGCAATTGCATCGGATCAACCCTTTGTTTCTTGGCCGTTTGATTCAGGGACTGACCGTCTGGAGTATGAACCAGACCCAACTTGAGCAGATTGCCAACGATTCCGACCCACCGGGACTTGTTCAGATTGGCTCTTCCGGCGATCTGGGCTATGGTTTGCATACCGTCGACATTCTCGACAAAGTACTGCTGGACCTTCAGTCCTAATAAGGCTCCATCTTGCAAACGCTCCAACATTTTATCTTCCGACAGCTTTATAGGCGGCTGCTGGAGAATAGAAATCTCATTGATATTGTTGCGCTCCAAGAAGTCGTAGTTCGCGAGCAATGCCTCCCCTTGCTGGACGAGTTCCTCCACGGACTCTTGAATGCTTGCCGACTCCGGCTGCACCTCATCCTGGAACTCAGCGAAACCTTCTCTCCAGGTAAAGAGTTCCAATAAAACATCGGTCCCTTCTTTTCCAGAATCTGAATAGGCATGCACCGGTCGTCCCAGCCCGAACTGGACCACCGCCTGTCCACCAGGTCCGCTCAACGTGAGGTGCCCGGTGACATCAGCCTGGGCGGCAGTGTTCAGTATCGCTCCTATCGGTCGAATCTTAAGATCTCCGCCCATGATCCTGGACATTGTTGTCTGGGCATAATCTTCAGCCGCTCCAGCGTTGGCATTAGGCAGGGGTATTTCACTTTCAACCATCGCTCCGGAGTAGGTACCGAGACCCAGACCTGAACCAGGACCAGGACCGCCTGAAGCTCCGGCTGACTGAGGATCAAGCTCCTCAGAAGTTTCATAAGCCCCCGCTGTGATATCGCGGGTCTTCTTCTTCACAAGCCTATCGCCCAGAGAGCTACGCTTCTCTTTCTCCTTTTCAAAATTTTTCTTAGCCTGCCGGTGCGCTTCGATCTCCTCTTCATGCAAAGAGGCTGGCGCCCCCACCGCTTCGCACATATTAGCGAATATCAGGTGCATGTCCTTGGTTTTGTAGAACCAGATCATGCGGCTGCCCACCACGGAGTCTTCGTGCAGCCACCACTCCATTTCGGGAATCCCTTGCTTGGCCAACATCGCCAGCTTGAAAGTCTTGTGGACTTCCTTGTCCTCCCAAATGTATACGTGCTTCATCCCCCTGACTTGCAGGGCTTTTTGAGTATACTCGGACAGCTCCTTCAAAGAAGGATAGGTGTCTATTCGATAATCCTGTACCGGGATAACGTCTTTGTTGCTAAACATACGATTGGCAATTTCGCGAGAAAGAAAGGACTCCTTTATTCATATAACCCGGAGAACAGCAAAGCAAACCCCTTGCTGGGCAATTACCCTCCAAATTCTATGGAATTAACCAAAAATCCTTCCTTCGAGTGACTGAATTATCGGCAGTTTGGAAAAAGCCTTCGTCCAGGGAGAAAAAATATAAGGCTTTGGTGATTCAAATTGTCTTCTGGACCTGCAAAAATTAGTGACTGTGTTAAACACCTGAACCAGGAGTCTATATATCATGACCGAAGTGCCTGTTGAAAAGTATTTACTCTACGCCCTGCAACAACTCAAGTCCCTTGAAAGTGATATGGGCGTTTTGACAGCCCATTCAACTAAAGCAGATCCGGAGATCATCGAAGAGCTATTGGATGAAATCATCACCAGAACAATGGTTCCTGCTCTGGAAATTCTAGGAGTGGAAGATCCGCTTTCCGAAATTGAAGAAGAGATAGATCCAAGCGACATCTTTGAATCTGAACTTGAAAGAATCACCGACGATCTGGACGAAGAAGAGGAAGAAGAGGAAGAGGAATCCAGAGTCGCTCTAGTAGATTGAGCGACGAGGGAGAGATGATTGAGTAAGCATATTCTCAATCATTTCCCAAAACCCAGATTAAAAGTGCCCGGGGCTCTTTCCAGGCGTGAAATCCAAAGTCACACGCCCAAAAGGAAATCAAGCCCTGGGCACTATATTTAATACCACTACTCAAGAACAGGAGATTGTCACCATTGACTGCAATTGCGATAGGTATCCTGATAATCGTACTTAGCTTCTTCCTGGCGGGAATGGGCTGCCTCGGTATTCGAAAGCTCATCGGCGTGGAGACCCTCAAAACCTACAATAACGTAGCAGGTAATATGTTCCAGGTAGTCGGCACCCTATACGCAGTCCTTCTGGGACTTATAGTGGTTGACGCGATGAACTCCATGAACGAACTACGCGTAACGATAGAAAGCGAAGCCAACTCTATCGTCAACATCTACATACTGGCCTCCGGTTTGCCATCCCAGTCCAAGCTAAAGGTTCAATCCATCGCAAGCAACTACGTAAACACGGTGGTCGAAGAAGAGTGGCAGTCCATGCAAACTTGCTCCTTTAGCCGCAAAGCGACAATAGCGGCCAACAGTTTATGGACGGAGTTGATCTCCTGCGAGCCGGAGAATGACTCCCAACAAGAGATTCGCTCCCTCGCCCTGGAAGAGATGTCGGTATTCGGGGATAGTCGCAGAAAGAGATTGGTCTCCAGCGCCCACGGAGTCTCAAGCATTCTCTGGATGGTGCTTATTACAGGTGCTCTCTTCACTATATTTTTCACTTATTTCTTCGGTCTGGAGAAGACATCCGGACAAATCATTATGACCGGCATAGTAGCAGCCAGCGTCTCATTAAACATCTACCTGGTCTATCTATTCGGCTATCCATTTTCCGGAGTCTATCGCCTGGAACCGGAAGGATTTATTGCCGCCCGCGCGATATTCACTTACCGCAAGCAGGGTATGAATACTCTTCCTGATCAGGACAAACTGAACATCATGAAGATCAAAGAAGCAGGAGGTCACCTTGAGAAAGTCAAATAAACTTCCCCGTTTACTGGCAAGAACATTCATGGCAGGGCTTTTCTGTATACTCAGCCTCTCTTCGTTTGCTGCCATGGCCAATGAGAAAGTGGAATCGAAAACATCAAATCTAAAAACCGAAAAGATAAGTCTACAGAGCAAAGAACCTCCCTACGAAATAAACTGTC
>JAUIJG010000136.1 GCA_030431355.1 bacterium | reverse complement strand
ACAAACCACAGATTTGTTAAACAATAATCTGGAATTGTCTTACGTAAGGCTAAACAAGTTCGCCAAAAGTGTCGACTCCAACATAGACGCTGTCTCTCGAAGCACGAAGGCCTTCATCCAGCTATCTGCGGTAGAGCTAGACAGTGTTAGGCGTCGTGCTCAGCTTTTCGATATAGATCCGGGCATAGAAAGAGGTGTGATTAACGACACGCTTAGAACGTCACTTTTTGACGCACAAGATGCCCCAAGGTTGGCCAGAGAAGAGTTAGCACTAAGGCAAGAGTTAAATCAAATACAAGGGTCGAGTAACCCGAACTCTGCTGCCAACTTAAGCAGACAAGAGGGTATTCTATCTTCCTTGTCGACGGTATCGGCTGACTTGGCTAGAGCTCAGCTATCACAAGTCGAATCCGTTAATCTTTTGACGCGAGCTTATGAGTCGGCTGCTGCAGAGTTTCGTAACTCAATCCAGAACTTGAAGGCTCTTTCGGGGCAAAGTGTTGAATCCTTTTTGCTGAATAAGTCGTTCTTAGGTACAGCTACAAATAGTCCAATAGCAGATATACTTAGAGACACCGGAATAACCGACCTAGAAGGTTTGTTCGGAAGAATTCAAGGGGGCGACTCTGGTTTAATCGACAGGTTGTCGAATGCCGGTGCTCAATTGGCACAGCTACCATCTAGCATAAGGCAACAAATCTTTGACTCTTTGCAGCAGGCTGGACGATCCAATGTTATTGGAAATGCGTCTGGCAAAGACTCGTTGGAAATATTTCAGGCACTATCTGGTGCGGCCTTCCAAGGGACAGGTGGGTTCCAAGATAACATTCGAGACAACCTGACGAGAGATGCGGAGCTGACGAAAGAAGCTCAGGGATACGGAAACACATTAGAGCAATTAACTGTTCAACAGATCAGCACGGAAGAAAACTTAATTAGAGCCATAGAGAATCTCAACAAAAATCTTGAAACTCTAGTGAGGGCCTATGATCCATGCAACACCTGCGCCACCCATATGGTGGAAGTCAGGTATCAGAAAGGAAAAGACTAATAGGATATGAAATCCCGGCAATGTCAACGGGAAACACTGTAAAATGTATGAGCACTGTGACTCAGGGGAGAAACCAGTAATGAAAGTAATAGTGGCACTGGATGTATCGGAGCACTCGGAAGCAGCTCTGAAGAGCGTGGCGGAACGCCCCTGGACCTCCGGCACCAGCATCACGCTGATTTCGGTTATAGATCTGGGTCTCTACGATCACGAAGGCTGGAACGCGAACAATATTCTCAACCTTAACAAGATCAATAAAGATCTGGTGGCAGAAAGAACCCAGTACCTGGACCTTGCCGCCGAGACCCTCAAGAAGAAACTGTCCGGCTGCAAAATTTCAACCCGGGTTCTCCAGGGTAGAGCCAGGGAGTGCATAGTCAACGAAGTGAAGCATTTCGAACCGGACCTTCTCATCATGGGCTCCCATGGACGCACAGGATTTAAAAGACTTTTGCTCGGCAGCGTGGCGGAATCGGTGATGGTAAACGCCATGTGCCCGGTGGAGATAGTTAAAATCCCATCTTACGAAATCGAGAACGAGCCTGTTTCCAGTTCAACCGGAGGAAAACAATGAAAGTTCTAGTCGCAGTACAAGACAAAGCCTGCGTGGAAAGTCTGAGCAACTTCCTCTTAGATTATCCCCTGCCGGAAGAGTCCAACCTCAAGTTGGTCCATGTGATCGTCCCCCTTCATATCGCCAGCTATATGAATCTGGTAAGCGATGAACAGGAGACCAGCATCCAGGACGAGAAGCTGAGGTTAGGCAAAAAGTATCTCAATCAACTGGCTAAAATTTTAAACGTCGCCCTGGCCACCGATAAGATAGAAGAGCTTATTGTGGAAGGCGAACCACGCACGGCATTACATTCAATCATGGAAGACTGGCAGCCGGATCTCCTTGTGGTGGGTTCCCATGGCAAACAAGGCTTGATGAGCCTGGGAAGCGTCTCCAGGGACCTGGTCACCAACGGAGACTGCTCCGTTGTAGTGGTACCACTTTTAACACCAGAAGAGAAGAAAGAACGGCAGAACCAGATGAATCACATCATCGTCTGAACCCGAATCTGATCCCAAATCTGGTCCCAAACCCGATCTCTAAACTTTTACCGGCACCGGCTCACGAATCACTTCCACTGTGCAGGGAGAGTGGGTTGCCACGGTCTGGGAAGTAGAGCCAAGAGCAGCAGTGTTCTTTCTCTCTTTGCTACCCCTGCCGAACGCGCCCACAACAATTCTATCCGGCTCCCACTCCACCGCCGAATCGATAATCTCCCGACTCGGGGTGCCTTCGCGGATTTCAAAATGTACTTTGCTGCCGGCAAACTTATCGAACTCTTTCTTCACGTCGGTCATGTACTGCCGAGCGGCTTCCCGTCTCATCTCCTGGACTTCGCTCACCATCTTCTTCTGCCTTTCTTCAACGTTCAGATGAAGGGGCTCCAGTACGGTGATGAGCTTGAACTCACAGTTGGCCGGCCAGGGTCTTTTCAACACGCCTTTGATGATCTGATTGGAATACAGAGAGTCGTCTAGTGCAATCATTACTTTCATCGGCAAAACCCCTTCTAAGCTGATACCTGTGTCACCTACAAATAAAAATGTAGTTGAATTAAATCAATTCGGCTTCATCCCTAGGTAGTATCCCGGAACAATTTCCGAACATCCAACCGGATCCTACCATCTATACAAACTCATGTACTGGAATTCGTCTACCTAAACCAGGCCGCGTCGCATAGCCTGCACTGCCGCCTGGGTCCTGTCGTCCACGGCCAACTTATTCAAGATATTTCGAACATGGGTCTTGGCTGTGGCCAGAGAGATAATCAATTTGTCGGCGATCTGCTGATTGGAATGACCTTCCACAATTAGATTCAACACCTCCAACTCCCGCGGAGAAAGCGGGTCCGGCAGGGGAGGGAAGCCGCTCTGGTCTACATGGGCTGCTGATGGCGCAGCGGCTTTGGGTTGATCCGCCCCTTCTCCCTCTTCGGTCCCAGGAGCGTTTCCGATAGAGCCGGTAAAAGAATAAAGATTCATGAGCTTACTGGCGATGGAAGAATCGAGCCAGATATCCCCTTCGTTCACCGAGCGAATAGCGGTGAAAAGACGGTCGGGATCCACATCTTTCAAACAGTATCCACAGGCGCCGGAGGTCAATGAAGCGACTATGTCGTTATCATTGTCGTGAGAGGTAAGCATTATCGTGTTTACTTGCTTGTAATTGTCATGAATCAGCTTGACCGCCTCGATGCCGTCCATAACAGGCATTCCCACGTCCATCAAGACCACATCGGGATGGAGAGTAGCAACCATCTCCACGGCTTCCTTGCCGTTGACGGCTTCTCCCACCACATCTATGTCGGACACTTGCTTAAGAATAGCTTTTAAACCAATTCTGGTAAGCTTATGATCCTCTACTATCAGTACTTTGATTTGTTCGCTGGACATATGGACACTCTTCCATTGATTTGAAGATAATGGCAAATAGGTTCCCGGAAGGCTTATATTAGCAAGTCTATGGCTCTTTCATCCCCCTGTCGGTGATTTATCCTTAATAAGAAAAGCGGAAAAGTAATAATCCCAGAGAACTCATGGCTCAAGAAACCACAAAAAAACCTAGAACCTTCGAAGAATTAGTCAGCCAGGAAGAGATTAAGCGACGAAAAGACTGGCTTGATATCGACCAGGATCTAGAAAAAGGGATTAAGCCTCTTGACGATATCCTGAAAGAAGATATCGATGCCTTAATGCAGTGCATGTATGAACATTTTCTGGCCAATGAGCATAGTCGAAGCTATTTTCCAAATCAAGAGATTCTTGAACGCGCGAAAGCCGCCCAGAAGAAGTATTTCCTGAGACTGACCAACGGCGACTACGGTCCGGAATATGTCACCAATCGCATTAAGGTGGGAGAGGTGCACTATAGAACCGGACTTGATACCACCTGGTATCTCGGCGCCTATCGCCTGGTAATAGATTGGTTCATAGAAAAGCTACTACAGCACCACAGGGAAGAGCCGGACAAGGCAGCCAAAGCACTGAGAGACGCCATCAAATTAATATTCTTCGACATGGGTCTTGCCATAGACAGCTACGCCAGCTTCAAGGAAGAAGAGATCAGAAAGACCCAGGATTCCATCTCCCGACTCGAATCCGAAAGCCGAGTAACCAAGAGTATTCTAGAGAGCGCCCCGGTGGGTATCGTGCGCCTCAACGAGAAGTTCTTACTGGAAGAGTTCAACGAAGAATTCCTTACCATAGCGGGCATTAGCAACAGCAAAAACCTGGAAGAGACATGCATTCTCGATCTCCTGCCCGGCCTGGACGCCGCGGTATTTGAGAAAGTGCTGAAAGAGGGAGATTCCCACAAAGAGCCGGCTAAGCCCCTGCTTTTCAAAGACTTTCAGGAACTAAGATTTTTCGACTGGGCGGTCTGGCCCACCCGCTCCCCGGCAGGCGAAAACACCGGATTGGTGGCCATGTTCACCAATGTCACCGATACAGTCAAACTACAGCAGCAGAGGGAGGATTTTGTCGCCACCCTCACCCATGATCTAAAGACCCCTCTTATAGCGGCAAACCGTGCCCTGAGACTGATCAATGAAGGTCAGTTTGGAGAGATCGACGAGTCACAGAAAGAGCTGGTCGAAACCATTTTAGAAAGCAATAACGACATGTACCAGATGGTGGTCACCCTGCTGGACGTCTACAAATACGACAGCGGCACAAAGAGACTGAACAAAGCCCCCGCCAACATAGTGGAGATTCTCACTAAAATCCACAACGAATTCCTACCCTTATCCCAATCGCGTCAGATAGAGCTTATTTTCAACCATGAACCGGTTCCGGAGCTGGTTCTTTGTGACAAAAACGAAGTCAAAAGGGTGCTGCAAAACCTCCTGGACAACTCTCTAAAATACACTAATTATGGTGGCACGATTACTGTCTCCCTCAAACAAGAAGATGACCAGACACTGATTTCGGTAAGCGACAACGGCAAAGGCATAAGCGAAGAAGACAAGCCGAAACTCTTCCAGCGCTTCTGGCAAGCCTCCAACTCCGGTCGCTATTACGCCAGCACCGGCCTGGGACTCTATCTATGCCGCAAGATCATAGAATCCCATGGCGGCAAGATCTGGTGCGCTAGCGAATTGGGCAAAGGCAGCAGCTTCCAATTTAGCCTGCCTAATTTATCTTACGAAAGTCAGGTCGAATAACGCGCTTGGGCAATCGTACTTTAAGAAGACCGTCTTCCAGGCAATAGGAGACCCCGCTTCCGTCAACCTCCGCCGAAAGCCTAAATGTCCTGCCATAGGCACCACTTTCACACTCCCCATATGTAAGATCGAGGTCGGATCCGTTGCCTGATTCCACCTGGCCCGGCTCACCATATATAGTGACAGAGTCATCCGTAGCTGCGATATCCAGGTTCTCCTGGCACACTCCGGGAAGGTCGACACAGAGCAAATATGCGCTTCTGTCTTCCATGATATCGCAAGATGGGAGGCGGGTCTCACCCTGAACAACATTGTCTTCAAGAAAAGAGAGTGTCCCGCCGGGAAGCTCCTGCATCTTCACTTCTTTCCTTCCGTGCACTTTTGGCTTGACTAGAACCAGGTCATCCCGAGGAAGCATGCAGCTTTTCATTAAAACCCTTAGAATGCCATCTTTATATTCAGCTCTTATCTGCTCCTCGTCTATATAGAAAGGAAGCTCAAGAGCACGCTGGAATGGACCATGAAATCGTTCCACGCGAACCGGACTGAAGCCATGACTGGCTTCTTCCACCTCTCTATCGCCCCGAATTTCAAACTCGTTGAGCCTGGCACTAAGCTCCACATTGTCCACATCCATACCGGCTGCTTCCATGACTAGAAGCGCGCCTTCTTCGGTTTTGTAAACATCAAGTGGCGGGAATTCACCGACAATCATGGCCAGGCGGCCGGAGAGAGCAGCCAGGGGCTTAAATAGCCACCTGACCTCGTCTAGCCCTTCATCAGAGCCAGGACGAAACTCTTCTTGCCTGTTCATCAAAAAGTACTTCCAAAACCCATTCCAGTTTACCGGACTCCGGGCTGAGAATCATCAACCCAAATGACTATCATGGTCCATGCTTCATATGCTGCTGTAACAAAAGATCGAGCACCACAGGAGCATAATCCACGCACAGCTCTTTATCTTTACTTACCGGCTCTCCGATATTTGCCTCTTCAAACTTCTCGCAATCAAGATCCTTTTTAGCTCCGGACTTCCTGGTCGACTGTTTTCTCTCAATGTAATGATTAAGATCTTTCTCCACCTGGTCATAAATCTCAGTCAATTTAAGGCTCAGTACTGCGCCGGACAAACCGGACTGACGGAGACTCTCCTCCAGGATCTTCCGAGCCGCCAACCTAGCGCTGCAAGCACCACTGACACCGCCGGATTCCATCTCTTGCAACCAATCATCCATACTGCCGGAGGCGAGAACTCCGGTCTCATATGCAGACTGAACAAGGGCCGATGCGCAATTTTTAGAACCGCTCAAGATCCGGTCATAGACCAGCAGACGAGCGTTAGGGAACTTCAACTCCAAGGTTTGGATACCAGTGCTGTGGGATGCGAAGGATGGCCTGCTGAAAGAAAACCATCGATCAACTAAGTTAGTCTATCAGGCCGGTACAATGGATCATTCCCCGGGCTGATTTCATTATCCTGAAAATCAGGAAAACTTTAATCCGGGTGGCGCCCTTCTCTAGACAACTAATAAAATTCAGGCGGTTTAACTATGACCATATACACAGGGGTCCGCTCCTGGCGGGAAGAATACAAAAGCAAGGTTGTCAGCGCTGACGAAGCGGTGAAGAAAATAAAGTCCGGAGACAGCATATATATTCAGTCGAACGCCGCCAATCCGATCCCGCTAGCCGATGCCTTGACCAGACGAGCACCGGAATTGAAGAATGTGGAGATTTTCCATATCCTCACCATGGGACCGGCTCTTTATTCTGAAAAGGAATACAAAGACTCCTTCAAAGTGCATGCTCTTTTCATAGGACAAAACGTGAGAGAGGCTGTAAATGAAGGCAGAGCCGACTATACCCCCCTCTTCCTCAGCGAAATACCTTCAATGTTTGAGTCCGGCAGGATGCCCCTTGATGTATGCCTGATTCAGGTATCACCGCCTGATGAGCATGGATACTGTAGCTATGGTGTATCAGTGGACTGCACCATCGCCGCCAGGAAGCAAGCTTCTCTCGTTATAGCCGAAGTGAACAAACAGATGCCTCGTACCCTGGGACGCTCTTTTGTCCATGCCAGCAAGCTCGACTATGTGGTGGAGACAGACAGACCCATACCCGAACATGTTCCAAAACCGCTGGATGATGTATCCATGGCCATAGGCAAGAATGTGGCATCCCTGGTGGAAGATGACGCCACCTTACAACTGGGCATCGGCTCCATACCAGACGCGGTACTGCAAAATTTAAGAGACAAAAAGAATCTCGGCGTTCACAGTGAGATGTTCTCCGACGGTGTGCTGGATCTGGTGGAAGCCGGGGTTATAACCTGCAACAAAAAGACCGTGCTCCCCGGAAAAATAGCCGTCTCTTTTGTCATGGGCACCAAGAGACTCTATGACTTCGTAAACAATAATCCGCTGATTGAATTCCAGACCACAGACTTCATCAATGATCCGGTTATCATCTCCCAGAACCACAAGATGACAGCCATAAATTCCGCCCTCCAGGTCGATCTATCCGGTCAGGTCTGCTCCGACTCGGTGGGGATTCAGCTCTACAGCGGCTTCGGCGGCCAGGTGGACTTCATCCGGGGCGCGGCAAGGTCGAAGGGCGGGAAGCCGATCATAGCCATCCCTTCCACGGCCAAGCATGGTGAAATCTCCAGAATCGTAACCCACCTCAGCAAAGGCTCCGGAGTTGTCACTTCCCGAGCTGATGTTCACTACATTGTCACCGAATACGGCATCGCCGATCTCTATGGCAAGAACTTGAAATCCCGGGCGGAAAGCTTGATCGCCATAGCTCACCCGAAATTTAGAGACCGTTTACAAAAAGAATGCGACAGTGTGCCCTGGCTCTAGCTCCCTTCGAAAACCAAGACTCTAAACAGGTCTCCCCTGGTGGGTTATTATTCGAATCATCCTACAGGACGATACCATGGCAACAAATCAATAACCAATCAACAATCAGAAGGATGCTCAATAAGGCGATCTGGCAAATAATGAATCTACAACACATTATCAATTTCAGATTCAGGCCCTAAATAGTTTCAAATCTACCTACAAGACCAGCATGCCCAGTTCTGCCCTTATTCGAATTGGATAATCGCATCCACCAAATTCAACACCAGAAAATCCATGGATGACATCAACAACCAGGAAGAGAGTACCCTCATGTTTATCGACTTGAGCAAACAACTCATAGAAAAAGGCGATCTCGCCCATGCGGAACGCTTGCTGAAAGGCGGGTTGATCCGAGCGGAAAAGAAGCGGGACGAAGCCGAATCTGCAGTCCGGGGACTCCAGGCTGAGCTTGCCAAACTTTATGAATTGCAGAGTCGCCTGGATGAGAATTCCCAGCCAAACTCAGATCCCAGCCAGGGAGCCGACGGTAACCAGAACGAAAGCTGATGTACAAATTTAAAGAACGCCTCAAAAATGGGGCGGAGGTCACCATCCGTCCGCTCAAAGATGGTGACAGAAAGACTCTGTCCACTATCTGGAAGCACCTGAGCCCGCAGTCCATATATTATCGATTTTTCAGCCCCAAAAAAGAGCTGAGCGAATCAGATCTCGAATATCTGAGCCATGTGGATTTTAAAAAGCATGTGGCGCTTACAGCCTGCATAGAAAACAAAGATGGCAGTCTTGAACCCGTTGCCATAGGAAGATATATAGTAACCGAAGAGAATCCGGGCACCGCCGAGGTAGCCTTCGTGGTGGATGATCCTTTCCAGGGAATAGGAATCGGTTCAGCCCTGATGAAACAGCTGGCAATAATAGGACGCTCTGCCGGACTTGAGCGATTTGTCGCCTACGTGCTAACCGAAAACAAAAGGATGTTGTCGGTTTTTAACCATAGCGGTCTACCGATGCAGAAATCCATGGCTGACGGCTCCACCTACGAGATAGAGCTCAGCCTCCGCCCCCGGACCTGAATTTCAAAACCAGAAGCACTATGCCGACAATCACCAGGGCCAGCACGGCGACAATGGACTCCGATCGAGAAAAGTCGAGCATGCCGCCTGCGTTCAGGCCCATAACAGCCAGCGCAACCAGAGCCAAATAAGAGAGAACTTGCAACATCAATGATCACGCACAGTAGGTCTTAATCTTGGTCTTGTCCAGATTGAGCCTGGTGTGTTCTTCCGGCCACATCATAATCGATGAGAGAGTGAGATTGCGAACAAAAATATCCGGCGCCGTGTCAAATACTGTCAATCTGGTATTGCCGCTCCGGCGTGTCGGAATAACAAGCAGAGTATCGCTGTCGGGCGTCCAGTCAAGACTTATCTCCTCCCTGTGCCACAATCCGGCACTCTTTTCCACGCTCATTCCGGACACTTCATGGATCTCCACCGGCACATCGGCAAGGTCGGGAATTGCTTTTCTCATATCGTCGGCAAACGTTTCTCCGGAGACATCCACCATGCCGCTATCCAATGCCACCACTTTCGGTGACACACCAAGCAGACAGGCAAAGTCCAGGCAGGTCTCCATAAATTGATAATTGAGATGGTCGACGGATACGAGAATGGTCAAGGAAGTCCAGGTCTCCACTTGATCCTGCACCACCAATAAAGCTGTCGGACATTCATGGGCCAGCCCTTCCGCCACGGCAAATCGCACATAGTGTTTGCGATCCTCTGTGCCCAGGGGAGCCCGGGGCTGATGACCGACCACCACCAGGTCATAACTCTTTGCCCTCTTCGAAACCAGTTCTATGGGATTGCCTTCCTCTATGAAGGTCTCCCCGGCAATACTCTGCTCCTCGGTAAGAGCTTTGTACTTTACCGATAGCTTGTCGGCGATGGAACGCAGGTGCTTTGACATTTCATCATAGGCTGCCACATAAGGCCCGCTCCCGATAAAGCCTGGTTTGTCATTGCGCAACAACTCCCAGATAGCCCGGGAATCAATAACATGTTGAGCATCGACTTTTCCGCCACAGTTGCCGGCGATTCTCCAAGCCACTTCAGCAGCCTGCTTGGACGCTTCGGAACCACTCAAACCATACAGAATAGAAAACTGAGACATCTGCTTCCTCCCGCCCTCCGACCGAGCATAGGCTCCTGTCGGCTCACTTCAATGAATACACTAATTCCAAGACTCCACTTAAATCATAAAGAAAGTATCAGGAGCCGGTATCAGCCGCATGGACTATTTGAGGAGTTACTACTCTTGCTATTTCAATGTTTCTAGAAATCGGGATATTGAACGAATCTGACCTATGCTCAGTTCCGAAGCCGGCATGCGCACAGGCTTCTTGCCATACTCCCGGGAGTCGGAAAGAGAGACCAACTCAGCAGCTAAGATCGTCTCAGCAATCTCATTGATATCTTTTCTAGAGCCGACATGATCCAGGGAAGGTCCGAAGTCACCTCCGATATTGCCAATGGAATGGCAAGCCTGACAGCCTTTTTCAGCCACCAGGCGTTTTCCGCGCTCCACGTCTTTTTCGAATTCATTGCGGGGCAGTTTCTTACCTGTGGACAACTGCTTTTCAAGCTTTCTTTTCTTTTCCTGACTAAGGCCGCTCTTACTCTTGTGACCCACCATTTTGATCTCCCGTCCGGGCAGAGTTAATAGGTAGGACACGATTTTTGTGGATTCGGAACGGGGAATTCGCACATGGGGCATTAACTCACTCTCCCCATATTGCTCAAGAAACTTCTGCTCTTCTTTATCTTCATCGGTGATCCGGGAGATAAGAAAATCCCGGGAACGTCTTGCTCCAATACCATCCAGCGGTGGTGCGATACAGCCCCCTTTTCCGGCAATCGTATGACACAAATTGCACTGGTTCTTTGCTATAAAAACCTGACCCGCCTTAGATGCTTTGCTTGGCTTCTGGGGCACATAGCTCTTCGGCGCCTCCTTCTTCTCTTTGTCGGCAGCCAAGACGGCTGGCGGAAAGCAATTAAGAAGCGAGCCGGTCGCCAGAAAAGACACCGCGAGCGCTAAAACCCTTTTTCCCGAGAAGCCCATATATTCTCCTTTTGACAAATATATTGAAACTCAAATATGTTCTATTGAAGCTTTAGAGCCACCGGTGACTGGTTCCAGTATTCATCGTACTCCTTTTCCACATGGGGTAAGCCCAGGATAATTGTTTTGCACGGAGCTTTAGCGAGGACAGAGTACGCCACCGAACCCAATACCACTCTTCCGATACCTTCTCGACCGTGGCTTCCCATCACAATCATGTCGACTCTTGACTTTTCAGCAAAACCGATAATCTCACGAATGGCGTCGCCCTCTTTCAACTCTTTCTTCACTTTCAGCTGCGGACAACTCTTTTGAATCGTCTCTATACAGGCATCCGCGGCCTTACTGGCGAGCTTACGGGCGTCCTTCATAATCTGATCTATGTAGATCTGGGAGCTGACCATGGTCCTTTCGATCATGACCGAGTGCATAACATGCATCACTATTATTTCGGTATCCTCCGGCCAGGAGTAAGACTTGACAAAGTCCAACTGCGCTTTAGTATAGGGCTCTTCATCAATAGGCAGTAGTACTCGCATTAGATTTCCACCTCCAAACGGCCTCAAGACAAGTAAATCTTAAAACCAATTTTAGTACATCGCTCATGGGGATGACCCTGAGCAGACAAGCAAGACCGATAACTTCAGGGTCTCACAACCATCACCGAACAGGGAGCGTAGGCGAGAACCGCCGATGATACGCTGCCTATCATCTTGCGAATCATGTCCCGCCTTCCGTGGGAACCCACCACCGCCACATCAGCTTGCCAGGTTTCGATCTCATTTAAGATGACCTCTTTGGCATAACCTGTCACCACTTTGTCCTGGATATCGGCACCAGGCAATTTCAGACCAAGCTTTTGCACCAGGCTTTTCACCAGCTTGGAGCCATTTTCAACATGCAAGGAATGCAGCTCCGTGAGCAAATTCTTGCCCGGTTCATGCTGATGATCCATCTCAAGGGGTTCCACCACATGTAAAACGAGAATGGAGACCGGCTTATCCCAATGATGATTGAGCACAAATTCAATCTGTTTCTCAGCATAGTACTGCTCTTGAACCGCTATCAATACACGCATCGGAACCTACCTTTTAGT
>JAUIJG010000583.1 GCA_030431355.1 bacterium | reverse complement strand
GACAAATCCCATAAGAAGGAAAGCCACCGCGTAGATCCACATTCTCCACAGGGAAAATATGCCGGCTGTTGCTATCAGTCCTGTGACTAGAAGAGGAGTATCTGCCGCAAACTGTGTCGCCGCCATACTCAAGCCCGCCTGCCAGCCTTTTAATGATCGACCGGCAAGAAAGTACTCCTCTAGGCTCTCGGAAGCTTTTGCTTTGGAGCGAAATCCCGCGCTCAAAGCGTGGGCTATGAAAGCTACCAGAATGATAATATCTATAGGACTCAATTTTTTAAATTCGTTCTTTGATTCACCGGGAAATCTTGTTTAAGGAATCGGTGCCCGGTACACTAACATATCATTGTCCAGGATACAGGAATAAGCTCTTGATTTTAGAAGAAGGATTTTGCGTTGGCTTGAACAGGCGGACTTTTGCCGCTGTCTTCCGATTTCTGCTTCTTTCGTTAGTCTCAACCTTGTTTTTCTTGTCTTCCCCGGTCTCCGCCGAAGAGATAAGATCCTTTGACGTTGATATTCAAACATACAGAGACTCTTCTTTTCTTGTCACCGAAAAGATCGATTATGACTTTGGAACGGTTGAAAGGCATGGCATCCATAGAGTAATTCCCATCGTCTACACCAAAGGAAATAACGATTACCAGATAGAACTCAAGCTGTCACGGGTGGTGGACGAGAAAGGCGAGCCTTATGAAGTTGAGAAAGTCCTTTCCGGGCAGAAAGTCAATATTCGCATCGGGTCGCCCTCTTACACCATGACAGGGCGTCACCTTATCACTGTTCAATATCGGGTTCGCAAAGGTATTAATTTCTTTGATGGTGCGCCGGAGATTTTTTGGAATGTGACCGGACATGACTGGCATGTACCCATTGCCAGGGTTACATGCACTATTCATCCACCTCCCGGAGTTAGAGCTAGTAGTATCAAATACAGTTGCTTTGCCGGCAAGCACGGAAAGAAAGAAGAAGGAGTCAGTCTGGTTCGTGATGATGGCGTGGTGCTCAAATCCGATTGGCTGAAACCCGGGGATCATTTTATGACCATTGCCGGATTTCCTAAAGGGTCTGTGAGGGAGCCGGATCTGAAACTGAAGTTGTTCTGGTGGTTGGAAGATTGGTGGCCCGCAATCGTCATTCCGTCATTTTGTGCCTTCGCCCTTGGTGCCATATATTGGAAGTTCGGTAGAGATTCTTACGGTTCCGATAGCAGTGAAGATGCTTCAGCTTCGGATGTCGGTTTTGTCTTCTTTGAGAATCTGAGACCGGCTGAACTAGGTACTATCGTCGACGAGCGTTGCGATATGCATGATATTGTCGCCACCTTGCTGGACCTTGCCCATAGGGGTTACTTAAAAATCAAGCAGTTAAACCGAGAAGACCCCTACGGGTTCGAGGAGCCAGGCTATCAGCTTCTACGCCTGGATCCTGGAGAGTCGGGAGGCGATGCTACCAAACCTCTTGCTAGATACGAAGAGATCTTTCTTGCCGGAATTTTCGAAAGTGACGGACAGATGGTCGATTCAGTCTTTCTTTCCGATCTCAAATATCATTTTCAGAGCCGGGTAACCGACATCAAAAATGATATTTACGAGAGGCTGGTAAAGGGAGGTTATTTCCAGACTAACCCCCATGAGGAGCGGAAAGTGTATTACAGCCTCGCCTTTATCCTTCTGGTCGTGGGCTCACTTGTTTTGTTTGTCGCCACCGAAGTCGGCTCTGTGGTCGCCTGGGCTGTGGGATTGCTTCTATCTGCCTGTCTGGCAGGAGCTGCCGCGCCTCACATGCCGTCGCGCACTGCTCGCGGGTGTATGGAGGTGAGAAGGGCAAACGTTCTGGTTAGATTTATTCAGACCGCTTCTAAAAGCCAGATCCAGGCTCTGGAAGGGCGTCCGGTAGATATCTTTAGCCGTACCTTGCCCTATGCCATGGTGCTGGGGTTGGAAGACCAGTTGGCAAGTCTTTTTACAACCCTCATTGAAAGTCCGCCTTCCTGGTATGAGCCCCTGGAGTATTTCGGCGCCGGTAAACAGCAGACTTTTGATTCTAGAAAGTTCGTTCTTGATCTGGGCGCTTGTATCAGGACGATTCAATCCGACCTGGTGGCTACACCGCCACCGTCAGCGGAGTGAACGACTCCACCGGCATCGCCATCGTCGAGGTCTACGAGGTCGACTGATCTGGACGGATGCGCCGAGGCTGGAAGCCTCGGCCACCCTCGATCCCAACGCCGCAACAGAGTGGCCGAGGCATCTCTGCCTCGGCGCGTCGGAGTGGCGCGGCGCTCGGTTCTTAAGGCACCT
>JAUIJG010000582.1 GCA_030431355.1 bacterium | reverse complement strand
TCTCCACCGGCGTCGAGCTCAGGATGCTTGCGGCCACCGTTAAAAGACGTACTAGATGCAAGCGAATCGTATTGCTTCTTGATGCTTGCAACAGCGGAGCCGCTCAGACCGCCGGTGGCAAAGGGCTGATTAGAGCTAACAACTTCAACGTCAATTCAATTGTTGGAGATGGTGAAATCGTGATCAGCTCCAGTGATGCTTCCCAGCGTTCATGGGAGTCTAAGCGCTATAACAACGGCGTTTTTACCCGGCAACTGATAGAGACTTTGTCAAAATCCGGGGAAGGAATCGCCCTGGATAGCGCTTTTCTGACGCTCAAAGACAACGTTGCTCAGGAGGTTCGTTTTGACAGGAAAGTAGACCAGACGCCGATTCTGAAGAGTAAGTGGAAGGGTAAATCCCTCGCTTTGCTTGCACCACCGGCGAGACCAAGAACGGTCAAGCCACCAAGTACTTCGACAATTGTCAGCTCCGGTGACTCTGCAAGTAGCAATTCCGTGCTCGATTCGGATAGCCAATCTTTTCCTTCTGCCGGCTCTGCCTCTATCTCCTCCTCCGGGTCCGGAGGCTCGGCAGCTTCTATCTCGGCGGCGGCCAAGCGAGTGGACGAACTGGTTGGCCAGAAGCGTTATGAAGAGGCTATCGAGATCGCCAAGCGTGAAGCTGAAGGCGGTGACACGGAATGCATGAAGCAGATGGGGAATTTTTATTGTTTTGGCCAGGGATTTCCCGTGGACTACAACAAAGCAATCGCCTGGTGGAATCGCTCTGCCGAACAGGGAAATGGAAGGGCGATGAACAACCTCGGAATGGCATATTCTTACGGTAAGGGTGTGGCGGCAGATCAGAACAAGGCGTTTCAGTGGTTTCAAAAAGGCGCCATGCTTGGAGTGCCCCATGCTAAGTATCAGCTTGCTCTTTGCTATGCCAATGGAAAAGGGGTGAGCACAGACATGAACAAGTCTGTTGCCCTGTTAAAAGAGATTGCCGACCAGGGCTTTATGATGGCGCTAAATGATCTGGGCACCCTTTATCTAACCGGGGTCGGGGTTCCGAAAGACTATGGCAAAGCGATCGAATACCTCAGAAGAGGAGTTGTTAAAGGTGACGCCATGTGTCAGTACAACCTCGGACGATGCTACTACGACAATTTGGGTGTGGCAAAGGACTATGTAAAAGCGGCTAATCTCTTTCAGAAGTCGGCGAACCAGGGAAATGCCATGGCACAGAATCACCTGGGCAACTGTTATGCGCTGGGTAGAGGCGTTCCTAAAGATATCAATCAGGCGGTCGAGCTCTATAAAAAATCAGCTGCTCAGAAGAACGCGGTGGCGCTAAACAATCTTGGTATCGCGTACAGAGACGGTCTGGGTGTCGCCATGGACATCAACGCGGCTGTCTCTTTCTTCCGGGAGTCGGCCAAGTTTAACTGCGGTCTGGGATGTCTGAACCTTGCTCTTCTTTATGATACCGGTCGCGGTGTGCCTAAAGATCACAAGAAGGCTGTTGAGCTCTATAAGAAAGCTTCCAGTCTCGGAGAGATATGTTCCGCCAATGAAGTTGGTTTGCATTACTTCGTGGGCAAGGGCGTTCCGCGTGATTATGGTGAGGCGGTTAAGTGGTTTAAGGTCGGCGCCCAGCGAAATTGCGACCACGCCCAAAACAGTCTTGGTTGGGCATATTTGAAAGGCAAAGGTGTGCCGAAAGACAAAGCTACCGCTGTCAGCCTCTTTCGTATGTCTGCCGCCAAAGGCAATAAGTTAGCCAAAGAGAATCTCAAGCTCTACGGAAATTGAGCATGTAAGCTGCTCTATTCTTTCTTGTCCCGGGGAAATAGAATCACTATATCCCAGAGGCGGTAGTATTCGTCAATGTCGTTCTGGAGCATCACCAGTTCCAGGTCCTTGATATTAGGCGTGTCTTCAGTCTTAATTGCTGTCGGCTCATCGACTTTTACTTTGTTGAACAGACTGTCGAGACTTGTGGCTGATGATTGAGCAATCGTGGTGGCGACATCAACTCCCTGGTTTCTGAGGAGATTTGCTGTGGAGAGATAGGCACCGGCGCTGGTGTCGGCTCCATGGAGGGCACCGACCCAGAAGACCACTTTGTTATCAGGATCTTCCTTGAGAATATCGCTTATAACCGATGCCATATGGTCGTCTCTTTCCTGATCTCCTCCGCTAATATTGGCGGGTACCAGCTCCAGGCCTTCCTCTCTGACTTTGTCCAGGAGGTCCACATAGTCTTTGTGTCGCAGACCCGCGGGGAGATGCTCCATATTCCCGTCCTTCAGATATGCGTCCAGT
>JAUIJG010000135.1 GCA_030431355.1 bacterium | reverse complement strand
GGAGAAGCCCGCATACTCGGTAATTTAGACCATCCCCAGATTGTTAAACTCCTGGACTTCATGGTGGAAGACCATAGAGCCTATCTTGTGCTCGAGCACATCGACGGTAAGTCCCTGAGAGAGATAGTCAAAGAGAAAGGGAAACTGGATGAATCAGAGACAAGAGACCTTGCCAAACAGATGTGTACGGTTCTGGAGAATCTGCATGCGCAGTCACCTCCCGTAGTGCACAGAGACTTCACGCCTGACAATCTCATATTGAAGAAAGATGGTACCTTGAAGTTGATTGATTTCAACGTAGCCCAGCAATCGGACTCCACGACCATTGCTAAAGTAGTGGGAAAACAAGCGTACCTTCCCCCTGAACAGTTTCGAGGAGAACCCTGTCCCCAGAGCGACATATATGCCATGGGCTGCACCCTTCACTATCTAACCACCGGCAAGGACCCTGTTCCAATTTCCCAATCCAATCCAAAGTCCCTGGAATCCCACCTGAGCCAAAACTTCAACAATATCGTGGCAAGATGCACGGAAGTGAAGCTGGAGAAAAGGTATTCGGATCTGGAGGAGATAAAAAATGACCTGGACAGCAAAGACGACGTCAACTTGCCTCCATCTGAAGACGAGCCGGAAAAAGAGCTCCCCAAAGAATCGGATTCAAAGTCTAGCGCTCAGTCTACTCCGGAATTAAAGGAGTCGGAGCCGGACACATATCTAAAAGAGACTGTCGAGCCGGCACCGCCTACAGTGATACCTGCAGATGAGAAAGTATCCTCCTTGATTCCTGGGGAGAGACGCACTCCCACTCCAGGGGCTGAATTTCTGGAGAAAGTGAGACTGGTTCTGGGAGCTTCTGTATCGATAGCATCCCGACTTTTCTTACTGGTTGTCTTAGCATTAATGCTCTGGACTCTGGCGCCAGGGCTAAGACCTTACTTAGATCCAAATTTTGCTTACAATAAGCAAAGCTCTGCATCCAAAGTTCTTGTTTCTGAACTCTTGTACAAGGATTACATAGAGTCCGAAAGCAAGATCATCGACCAATTTGATAAGCCGGTCAATTATATGCATAGAGCAGAAGCCTACTTCAGAATCGGACAGTACCAAAATTGCGTGAAAGACATGAACCATCTAATAAAGATGGCTCCGAATGTTCGCTGGTACCGAATTGCCCTGGCTAAGTATCATGGCGCGGAGAATAATTTCAAAGCCAGTAAAGAGACCGTAGACTCCACCATTAATGACATCAAAAATATCGGTTCCGGACAGAGAGCCACACTCCACTACCTACGAGCAAACGCTGTGCTGCACCTTCCTGAACACGATATAGCTACCGCCATGGAAGAGTTAGTGCAATCGGAGAGAGCCAAACGAAATCTAGATAGACCGAGAGAGACTCTCAAAGGCATCGCATACGAGATAAACGGCGATGCTGAAGCCGCTCGCACCACATTCAGGAGAGCGATAGCCAACCAAGATAGATATTTCTGGTCAACCGGCATACCCCACGACACCAGACTCCTGAGGAAGATTCACTATCGCGCACTGGATTCGGCTTTAAAAACATTCAGTAAACAAGATAGCCAAATCTATGCCACTGCTCTGGGACTATATCAAGTTCGAGATTATGCCCGGGCCAAAGAATCCCTAAATAAGTTTTCCTCACGAGCAAGCGAAAGCGAACTGGCCTTGTCCTTACAGGCACAGATTGCATTAGACTCAGGAGACATAGAGTCCGCAGAATTACTGGCTGAAAAGATTCTCAGTAGAACACCAAATGCGGGGCATGCCAATTTTATAAAGGCGAAAGTGCTGTTCTCTGCCGGAAGTTATCAGTCCTCGATTTCTTGTTTGAACAAATGTATTGAGTCGGGTTCTGCGTACAAACAAGAAGCGCTGCTTCTCCGGGGCAAAGCTTATAGGTTGCTTGGTATGTTTGAAGCAGCCCGGGTTGACTTTGAAAAGTGCCTGAAACTAAGCAAGTTATGGCCGGAAGCGGATCTCTTATTAGGAGAGACTCTCTTCAATCTGAATCGATTCGACAAGATTGTCACCAGGTATGAACACCCTTATTACAAGTATTCCTGGTCTGTGGAGAACTGGAATTTCATAGGAGCACGCATGGCCGATTTGCTATCCCGGTCCTATAGTAAACTGGGAGACGAAATCAAGGCGAGAGAATACAAAAAAGTAGCAAACCAGCTCGGCTTCGTGCCTAAAATGCCCTTCGATAACAATAAGCCCGGACTATTCTAAGATTTTGAAGTTGCCAGATAGATTCAAGAACATGTCTCCCCTACCTGATGTGGGCGATTTCATCTATATCTTTGTCCTCTATCTTGCTCTGTTCGTGCTACCAAATATGCTCTTTGCCGACGGATCCACCGGATGGCACCTTGTAACCGGGGAGTATATTTTGACAAACTTGTCGGTGCCCTCGACCGATATCATCTCCTACAGCTTCGACCACAAACCCTGGGTCGCTTACGAATGGCTCTTCGATGTTGTCCTGGCCCTTATGAACTACGCTGGTGGCACAAATCTGATAGCAGTGGCTCTAAGCAGTATCATCGGCTTTATCTTTTTAGATATTTATGATCGGGCCAGATCCGCCGGCTCGGGCATACTTATGGCAAGCTTTTTCACGATGGTGGCAGTTCTGGTATCAGCTACCCACTGGCTCGCGCGTCCCCATATTGTGGAATATTTGTGCCTGCTTACTTTCGTCTATGTCTTACAGAGCTTCTACAGAGGAAAGATCGCAGCCAGAAGCCTGTTTATGATCCTGTCACCGGTGATGCTTATCTGGGTAAATAGCCATCCTTCTTTTGCTCTGGGATGCTTTATCGCTCTACTCTATTTTGCCGTCACTCTTGCCCAATCCTACCTATCGTCGAGTGAGGGCACAAGAGCCCGGGCAGCCAGCCAGTGGAAAGTACTAATAGCCCTTATGGCGGCACTTACCCTCCTGAGCCTTGTAAATCCCTATGGATACAAACTTCATCTCTACATCCTCCACTATCTGGAAGGCCAGGAGATTTTGAAAGCTACCAACGAGTTCATGTCTCCGGTCTTCCATGGAGGTCTACATGCCACCTGCCTGGAGATACTCTTGATAGGCTTCGTAGCCGGTCTCTCTCGAAAGAGAAAGGTCTCCACCCCGATGCTGATTCTGACCATCGTGCTTTTGCACGGCTCCCTGGCTGCCGTCAGAAACATGCCCATATTCGCCATGGTGGTGACCCCGATCATCGCTTACCTATGGGGCAGCGATAAAAGGGATTCTGATACCATCGCTTTGCCGGCATCATCCTCCGCCATCTCAAGAATCGTCCGTATTCTCCGGGATTTTGAAGAGCAAGAAGGCAGAAGCAAAATGCACCTGGTGCCAATGATCGCAACAATTGTGCTTGTCCTGCTCTGCTTTAATGGCGGCACTCTCTTCGGTACCAGAGTGATACATTCCGGATTCAGCTCCGATGATCTACCCAGCACCACCCTTGATTACATCAGAGAAAATAACCTGTTAAGAAAAAGAGGATTCAACCTCGATAACTGGGGCGGATACCTGGCTTACAAACTTGATACCAGAGTATTTATTGATGACCGTGCCGACTTCTACGGAGAAAAGTTCTACCGGGATTACACTAAAGTGATGTTCACCGGCAAGGGATGGGAAGAGACCCTTGAGAAATACAAGATAGACTGGATCCTGTTTCCAAAGGGAAGCAAGCTTTCTCAGGTGCTAAAAGAAAATCCGAACTGGCAAGAAGTAAAATCCGACAGGGCGGCAAGCCTCTTTCTTAGAAAGTACTGAATCCTGAGAGGACTATGGAGTAGAATAAGCCTGATGAATACAGGGAAGAGTTTATGAAAAATCTGGTAATCGGAGCCTCTGGTCTTGTGGGAAGCGCCGTTCACTGGTGTTCCAAAGAACGTGGTCACGAAACCATCGGAACTCGTTTGATGAACAAGGGTTCTAAAACGGAACCGCTGGATGTGTCTGACAGACCGAAGGTTATGCGGGTGATCCGCAACATGGAGCCAGATGTGATTTTCTTCTGCGCCGGCTCCAGCGACCCAGATCGTTGCGAGGAAGATCCTGATGAAAGCTATCGGATAAACGTATCCGGAGTCAAGAACGTCCTTGATGCAGCAGAGAGAGTGGATGCCAGGATAGTCTTTATCTCTTCCGCTTATATATTCGATGGCAGCGCCGGGCCATACACCGAATCCGATACCCCTAATCCGACAAGCGTTTATGGCTGGCATAAACTTCTCGGAGAGCACCTGATTGCCACTTCCGACTGCAAACATTTAATCGTAAGAACATCAAACGTATTCGGATGGGACCGACTGAACAAGAACTCTGTCCTGGAAGTTATTCAACTACTAAAGAACGAGCGTAAGGTCAATCTACCTGAAGACATCATTGAGACCCCTATCTACAGCCGCTGTCTGGCAGAAGCCATTCTTGATCTTGTCGAGGGAGAGAATTCAGGAGTCTATAACATCGCCGGCAACGAAGCGGTATCTCTGTATAGATTCGGCAAAAACATCGCCTCAGTTTTCGGGCTTGACAATTCACTGATCAAGCCGATAAAAGCAAAGTCCCTGAAGACTAAAGCTGAAGTTCCCAGAAACGCATGCCTGACAAACAAGAAGGTTAAAAAGTCCCTTTCGACTAACCTGACCAGTACCCAGGTAGGTCTGAAACAGATGCTCAAAGACGAGCTATAAAAGGCGCTGCAGGCAAAAACCGAATCAGGCTCTACTGAAAACCCTGTTTCCTGCGCTCTTCTTTGCGACGGTCCAGCTCTTCCACCATCTTACGGGTTCTCTCGGAAGCTTCAAATTCATCACCTTTGCGCTTCTCTTTCTGCTTTCGAACAGCCATCTGTTGCATCCTGTAGCGCTCGTAATCTTCTTTCCTGCGTCGACGCTCCATCTCTTCTTTCTTGCGGCGTTCTTTGCGCTCTTCTTCCATGCGCTCAACAGCCCGCTGCTCACGCTCTCTTCTGGTTTTCTCCGATTCAGCCATGGAACTCTTCCTCTATCCGAGCTACAACCACCCAAATTTAAAGTCTTATATACAGTCAGCTTAATAAGAAGCAGACCAACCGTCAAGGGCTAAGAAAATAGCATCTTAGCTCTCTAGAGATTCTCGTCTTTTATTACTTTACGGGCAACGCCACCTTTGATGGCGGTGCGGGCAACTTCCCTGGCGACATTCTCTCCCACCTGGGTATTGAATACACCGGGTATGACATAGTCTTCGTGCAATTCCTCTTCCGAAATACAGTTAGCTATGGCATGGGCGGCGGCAATCTTCATCTCTTCGGTTATGTCGGTGGCTCTAACATCAAGAGCACCGCGGAACATACCCGGGAAGCAAAGAACATTGTTTATCTGGTTGGGGTAGTCCGAACGACCGGTGGCCATGATTCTGACATACGGAGCTGCCTCTTCCGGCATAATTTCGGGGGTCGGATTAGCCATGGCGAATACGATTGGATCTTTAGCCATAACTTTGAGATCGTCAACGGTGATGGTGCCGGGTCCGGACAATCCGAGAAAGACATCAGCATCTTTCATCGCTTCGCTAACGTTACCTTTGAACTTCTCCGGGTTGGTATGCTCAGCAAACCAGTCTTTCATGAAATTCATTCTCTCGGTACGTCCATCATAAATTGCGCCGGTGGTGTCGAAACCGATCAGGTTTTTGACTCCTGCGGAGAGCAGAATTTTGCTGCAGGAAACTCCGGCAGCGCCAACTCCAGTGACAATCACTTTGAGATCTTTCATCTCTTTTTTGACAATCTTCAATGAGTTGATCAATGCCGCAAGCACAACCACCGCGGTGCCATGTTGATCATCGTGGAATACGGGGATATCAATCTCTTTTTTCAAGCGCGCTTCGATCTCGAAACATCTGGGAGCGGAGATATCTTCAAGATTTATGCCACCAAATACAGGGGCAATATTCTTAACGGCGGTGATAATCTCCTCGGTGTCTTGTGTATTCAGACAGATGGGGAAAGCCTCCACGTTACCGAACTCTTTGAAAAGCATAGCTTTTCCTTCCATCACCGGTAGTGCCGCCTCAGGACCGATATTGCCGAGACCGAGAACAGCCGAACCGTCGGTGACCACCGCCACCATATTGCCCTTCACTGTAAGAGTGTAAGCTTTTTCGACATCTTCGTGGATGGCCATGCAAACCCTTGCCACACCGGGGGTGTAAGCCATGGACAGATCATCACGGGTTTTCAGGGGAGCTTTGTTTGTAACACTTATCTTGCCGCCGAGGTGCATCAAGAATGTTCTGTCGGAAACATGCACCACTTCAATATTTGGCTTCTCTTTGAGTTTTGCCACCAACACATCGCCATGGGCAGCATCACGCATGTTGACCGTCAGGTCTCGGATCATGAACTTTCCTTCGACGCTGTGAATATCGATAGCGCCGATATCGCCACCCATTTCTCCGATCAAAGATGTGCACTCACCAAGGGAGCCTGGTTCATTTAGTATTTTGAGCCTCAGGGTTAAGCTATAGCTTGCGCTGGGTCTAATCTTGGAAGAGCTGTTATCGGTGGCTGTCATAGTAGATTGCTTTGTGGTTTCCATGGCGATTCTGCTTATGCGTTCCTGTTTACAACTTGAGCTAACAAATTTCGATGTGGATATAATAACCCTGACGGTCAATTGGATGAGCCCAGGGCATCCGAAGTGTTAAATTAAACCACTGATCAGGCGTTTCGAACATCCCTTGGCAAGCAAAGTGACCGTTGTATTACAAGATGCAAAGATAAATGTCACAGTCAGATATTCAAGACAGGAGACGAGAATGTCATCTAAAGACAAAGAATTAATCGGAAACTACGAAGTCGGGAAAGAAGGTATTCTTACCCGCAGAGAAGTTTTGCTAATGGGAGCCATGACTGCTGGAAGCATGGTGGCAGGCTCAGCTGCACCGGCATTGGCAGCGAAAGAAAGTGCCAAAGATAAATCCGGTGACGGCCCCTACAAAGCAAAAGATTTTGAAGGTCTCTGCAAATCATTGAACGGTTTTTCCGCTTCCCAGATAAAGCAGCACCTGAAGCTCTACAACGGATACGTGTCGAAATCCAACTTGATGTACAAACAGCTGAAGGGTATCGACATTTCCACAGCCAACGCCACCTACTCCGCTCTCAGAGATTTACTCACTGAGCAAAGTTATGCGGTTAACGGCGTGGTCTACCACGAGTTCTATTTCGGAAATCTTGGTGGCAAAGGCGGAGATCCGACCGGTGATTTGAAAGCTGGAATTGAAGAGCGCTGGGGCTCCACCGCCAAATTCATGGACTTTCTAAAAGCCGCAGGCAAGACCGCTCGTGGTTGGGTAGTAATTTGCTACAACACCCGGGGCGGATATATAGATGCCTTTGCACTAGACACTCATAATGTTTACTCGCCAGCCGGCGTGATTCCTCTTATGGTTCTGGATGTCTATGAACATGCTTATATGGTCGACTTCGGCATAGACAGGGGTAAATACCTGGAGACTTTCATGGATAACCTCGACTGGTCCGTCGTGGCCAAACGACTGGCCGTGGCTTCGAAACATCCAACCGGTGGAGAATCCACAGTATAGATCCAGAACTTGCTCTTCTCCAATGGAGCACGTAGACAGAATTAGACCGTGGTATTAACCACGGTCTTTTTTTATTCGTTTAACAAAGGTCATAGAATCAATTGGTCTATATAGCTAAAATAAGCAAATTCCTGATCGCTAGATAGAGGCAAAGAATGCTCGAACTATTCTCGCTCCAGAACCTGATGACGCTGGCAATGCTGATTTTCCTGCAAGCCGTACTAGGATTCGACAATTTGCTTTATCTATCAATTGAATCTAAGCGCGTGGACGAAAAACACCAGAAGATGGTCAGGCGCACCGGTATTATTATCGCCATCGCCCTGAGACTTATCCTTCTCTTTGCCCTGGTGCACGCCATTGACTATTTCAAAGCACCAATTTTTTCCATAACTTTAAAAGGCTTTGTGGAAGGTGGATTCAACGTTCAAAGTCTGGTGGAAATACTGGGAGGCGGCTTCATCATCTACACCTCAGTAAAAGAGATCTCCCACATGCTGCACCTGGAAGAGATGGAAAGTGAAGAGGCTGGTAGAAAGCGTTCGGTTCAAGCAGCTATCTTCTGGATAGCAGTGATGAACCTGGTATTTTCTTTCGACTCTATCCTATCGGCGATTGCCCTCACCCATGTTTTCGGGGTAATGGCTATCGCCATTGTATTCAGTGGCATACTAATGATTTTCATGGCCGACAAAGTGGCTGAGTTTTTGAAAGCCAATCGAATGTATGAAGTGTTGGGTCTTTTTATTCTACTTATTGTGGGAGTTATGCTGCTTTCAGAAGGTGGACATTATGCCGACCTGCACCTTTTCGGTTACGCGGTCGAGGCCATGTCGAAAACGACTTTCTACTTTGCTATCTTCGTTCTCGTACTCTGCGATATTATCCAGAGCAGATATCAAAAGAAGCTCCTGTCGGCAAAAGGAACCATAGAGTAAGCGCTTACTTCCCGTCCACCATCAAGGACAATTCAAGCTTATTGGGGGCATCGGAAGTGCTTACTTTCTCGTAAGAGGCTTTTTCAACTTGCTTTTTAGGCACAACCTTCACGCTTCTATCAAAGAATGTCTTGGAAGAGTTAACAAGCTTTCTGTATTCTTCAAGACTCATCTCGGTTGAACGAAATGGACTGGAAGGCAATTTATTCATAGCAATGGAGATCGGCTGTTTATGCTCTTTAGTAGGATAGGCATAGACAAAGATCTTTTCACTGGAAGTTTTGTCCCCGTCGTTACACGCACAAAACTCAAAACGACTCTCGGTGCCACCAATATTTACCCTTGAACCTGCTTTCACAAATGAATCCTGCTGATACTCATTGGGAAAAATTTGCGTAAGTCTTTTCCCATCGTAATTGAAGATCATCAAATTGCAGTCTTCATAAGCTCTGACGGTGACCTGCAAGTTCTCTCCATCTTTATATCTGGGGACCTTGCCACCTTTATTCAATGACGCTGCCACCACATTTCCGCTATTGACAAAAAGTGCGGGGCTGACAGATTTGGGCACCTTTGCATTTTTCAGCGAGGCTTTTTTAACAGAAGCCTTTTTAGTTGTTACGCCTGCGGATGCACGGGGACTCTTGTGAGCCTTTACCTTTGCCTTTTCTTTCTTAGGCAATGTCGCTTTTTTCTTTCCACTAGCAGGCTTCTTGACGCTTTTAGCAGGCTTGGTCTTACTACTCTCTTCTGTTTTACTGTCTTTGCGAACCTTACGAATAGGATCGATCATAAGACCCCTGTCCCTGGAATTTTTAAGCTCCTGGGTAGTCGGCTCTTCCGAATTAGCACCGCCATCTTCCACGGCCAGGGCTTGAGTACTGAAAATCACACTTAAGGAAAGCGCGATATTCAAATAAACAGTTCGGGAAAATCTTTTATTCATAATAACTCCATCAATGTCCTCAAAGTCCTCAAAATTGCTAAGGTGTTTCTGAGAAAAAACTAGAAACTGTTTCCGGTGTCTCCGTTGTCGGCAGCGTCTTTAGAATGGGGTTCGGCTGTTTGCCCTGGTTCTTGCCCTGACATTGAACCGGAGTTCCCGGCACGAATAGCATCCATCTCTCTGCTCTCTTTTTGCTTGGGCTCGGTCAATTTCTCTATTATGTGATCACGCCGACTGCCCACCTCTTCCAGTGTCTGCTCCGCACCCGATTCACTTCCGGCACCTGCACCACTTTCAGTACTACTACCGGAACCAAGCGCTTCGGCATCCGGCTTAGATTCCTCAGTAGTATCCACACTGGAATCAACTTCATCAGTATTCTCTTTTTGCGCGAACTCCTCCTCGGCAGGAGATTCATCAACCGTATCACCGTCCGGGTTTTTCTTGGCGGCAGGCAGGCTGGCTTCCGGGGCATCAAAAACCTGGAGGATACATTCATTGTCTTTATCCTCAACCGCGGTCAAAATGCGCTTCTCAAGCTCGTCTGCCGTGATAGGCAACTCACAGACCTCCGAATCGACCTGTTTCATCTCCTTCTTTTCTACTATCGGTCGATCATTTTTTAGGACGAGAACATGAATTTTTCCGCCGGGCTTAGAATTTGCTTTCAATTTGTACTTTCCAAATCCGTCTAACTTTCTCAGCGTACCGGCATTTAACTCGGAGACCGACTCACTGCCAGGCGGCGGGTACAAGATCAGAGCCTTATTGTCTTCGGTGTAATAGATCTTCAAAAAGCAGTGCCTCTCAGGACTTATATCTATCTCCACCACCTGTAGTTCCCGATACTTATCCAGGGCTTCATTAAAAGAGATGGTCATCCTACCCAGAGAGCTATTCTCCAACATCCAACTTTTAAAAGAGGGCGCCAGAAGAAGATAAGCAACGGCTGAAAATGAGATCAAGGCTGTGATTACAAAAGCTAAGAGCCCGGGACCCACCGCATATAGAGGATTTGGATTGTTCAGCGGTTTGGTCTCCGCTATTTCTAAAGCCCTTAGCGCTTCAATGGATACTGCAAGACGAATCGAAGTGGTGGGCAGATTCAGTCCCGGCAAAGTAGCGGTATCACCACAATGCACGGCAATAACAGAATCACCATCAAAAATAGGACTGCCAGAATCACCGGGAGCAAGCGCCAGATCATGGAGAAGATGAAAACGATCTGTCTTTTTCAACAGTCCCAGATATCTTCCTACCTGGGCCAGGGGAAACTGGGAAGTGGTCAGCTGTCCCAGATGGGAAGGATAACGGATAGCCGTCAGTGCCTGCTGAGCCGGAATTGCTTCATATTTGTCATAAGTTATCGGCAACAGGGGCGCGTGGGCATCCGCTTCCATAAGATCCACATGCAGCACTGCCAGATCAAATCGGATTAACTGTTCCTTGCCTTTCTGCCCATAGGTTGGGTGCATTCGCACTTCGCGCACCACATACCTATTTCCTGAGAGTGGAAACTTAACTGTCACCCCGGCGGGATTGCGTTTGTGCTCTTCCACTACGTGTCCGCAGGTTACAAGTTTGCCCGGACCAGCCAACCAGGCCTGGCCAAGAATCACGTCTTCACCTTCCCGGGAGGCGACCACATGGGCGAGGGAAGAAGACAGCGATTCAGGATCGCCAGGCATACCTATCAACTTTCGGGTTGAAATTGAACTAGACACTGTTTATGAAAAATTCTGCCAATATCTTGAAAACGATTGGGTCGCAATCAATACCATCTTATACGACTCTAGTAGCTTAGAAGCTATTATGTACTAGAAATATTGCACCTTATTCTGTAGAGTCATGATTATGGAAGAAGAGAAACAAGACGATAGCGAGTCTCTTGCGGAGAGCAAGGACCAGCAGGCAAAAGCAGAAGGCACCGCCCCTGGCGAGCAAAAGAAACTGCCCTTTTTTGCCATCGCCGGCGCCTTCTTGTTAACGGCTTTCATAATTCCTTACGCCCTTACCTTCAGAATGGCATCCAGTCCCTATAACCCCGGAGTGGCAACCCGCTCCGAGCCTGCCAGCAGAACCATTGAGAACGCCACCACCGAAGCGGCCAGATCAGGTTTAATGGGAGCGCTGGTGGCAGCCTTCATCTTATTGATTTGGAAAATGGACGCCCTAGCTTTCGCAAGGGATAAGGAGCTTGACAATTCCAAGTGGATAACCCTGCTTACATGTTTATTGATATTCGTTTTATGGACCGCCTGGACATCCACCGGTTATATACTGATCCGGGTAAACGATGAAATTTCGGACCAGCCTCCGAGCTTACCAGGCATTCCAAGAACCAATTAATTTTTGGCTAAATCTAACAGTTTGATGTTTCAGAGCTTCGAAATCTGGCGGTTTCGAGGACAGAATCTTATATGATATGGTTTCCCGTCTTTATCTAATTAAAGAAGCAAAGAGAAACAAAGAAGAAACAGTGTTAACCAGTAAGACTCAAATCGAGGACATCCTTAATATAGCGCCGGAATGGCGACCCACCCTTGAACGCCTCCGTAAAGCTGCCGGGAATTCTAAGAGCAACACCGCTGACAATTCCGTCGCGGGTCTGGTGGAGCTTTTCCAGGAGCTAGGCGCCGAAGCTGTCTATGGAAAAGCTTCCTCTCTTGACAAAGAGAAGGAGACTTTCATTGCTCTGGTCAGGGATTTTTACTATCAACCGCTATTTCAGAAGATGCTCACCTGCAACCAAAATCTAAGAAGATTCTGGATTCAGAGGCGGGTCGCTAAAGACACCCAGGAGCACAACTGTATCTCCCTTTCCGTGGAATTGGCTCAGAAGATGACCCTGGCCCTGGAAAAGCATCTTGCCCAGAAAAACGAAGACGGCTTCAAGGTAATTTTGCCGGCATACGCCCAGCGTTCGGTCTA
>JAUIJG010000581.1 GCA_030431355.1 bacterium | reverse complement strand
CTGGAGCCGATCGATTCCTATAAAGAGAACAATGAACTAAAAAGGCTCGATACAATCAGGCTAAAGAGCGTGCTCAATGATTTCGATCCAAAGTTTCTTTCCCTGATGGACAGCTATCTAATGTCTTCTCTTTGTGGAGGCAGCCGGGAGGTTTCCGCTCTTGCAGGTCTCTACCTTCTCAGCGACCTTTATACTTCAGCCTATGTTTTACCCGGAGGCAACCAGGCCATAGCCAACGGCATAGTAGACTGCCTTTCTTCCAGCCACGCCGACTCTCTATCATCGGGATGTTTTGTCTGGTCCGTGGAGATAAAAGATGAGGGTGTGTCTGTCGTCTACAGCGACAGGGACAATAGGATGAAACGTGTGGATGCCAACCACGTGGTGGTAGCAATACCACATATGATATCTGCCAGACTCCTGGAGAATATTGACGACCGAACCAAAACCAATCTGTTCCGCTTTAGATATGGCTCTTACCTGGTGGCAAATCTTCTTCTCAATAAAAGAGTCATCGCGGACAGTTATGACAATTGGTTCTCCAGTCCTTTTGAATTTGCGGATATCACCCTCGCCGACACGCCCTACTTAAAAAGAGAAAGCCTCAAAAGATCCGACGCTTCGGTTCTCACTGTCTATCAACCCTATGGCGCAGCCGGAATAGGTCGCGCACTTCTATACAAAGGGAACAAAAAGGAACTTTCTGAAAAAATTGTGGAGCAGATAAGCAGCGTGATACCGGAGATGGATGGCGCCCTGGAAGAAGTGGTACTCTCAAGATGGGGACACGGTGTAGCTGTTCCGACTCCGGAATACTATAAAAGAATTGAAAACCTGCAAGCCCTGGAGAGGAATAATTTGTCTTTCGCCCACTCCAGCGCCCAGTGTATACCCTGCGCAGAAGCAGCAGTAGACGCGGCTAAACGAGTCACAAACAAATTGAACGGCAAAGCAAAAGCCTCATTCAAGAGAATGTACTTTCCCATCACAAACGGAATCACCTAGTTCAGAACCGAAGGAGGACAATTATTTTGCGCAAGAAAGCAAATATGAGCTCCGCTCTTATGCTTGCACTGGCATTTGCTCTTTGTCTGAGCGCATGCTCCAACTCCCTGTCCTCTTCGTCGGCAGCCGCCAGGGACCGTATCAGAATCGCAAACAATTCTAATAACGCCAACAAATCGGTCGCGGTCAATGATCTTAAATCCAATCCGCAGTACTGGCCCCCGGCTATCAACAACTACTATCCTGATATGGAGCTATATAATCAAAACGGTCAAAAGACCCGCCTTTCTTCACTTAAAGGCAAAGTAATTATCGTCGAGCCGATAGGCATGAGTTGCCCAGCATGCCAGGCCTTTGCAGGCGCTAACAAACCTGGTTGCCGTCCATATGCTGGAGTAACGCCCCAGAGAGGTCTTAAGTCCATCGATGAACTGCTCAAATCATACGGTGGTGGAGTCAATCTCTCAGACCCCCGCATCGTGCTGGTGCAATTGCTTCTGTATAATCCTTCCATGCAAGCTCCTTCTGTAAAAGAAGCTTCCGCCTGGGCTCGCAATTTCGGTCTCAGCACCAGCCAAAACCGATTTGTCCTCGTGGGAAAAAGGAATATGATTAACAGCCACAGTTACAACATGATCCCCGGGTTTCAACTCATAGACAAAAACTTTGTCCTTCGCTCCGATTCCACCGGGCACAGACCCAAGAACGATCTTTACCGGCATCTTCTGCCGATGGTCAAAAAATTGCTATGAAACTATTTTTCTTTAAAACGATGAATCAACTAGAACAAAGTCCTCAATTTAGCCTCCTGATAAACAGGTCCAAAAACGGCTCCAAACTATCGGCAGAGATCTCCAATAAAGAAATATATTTTCGACTGCTCTGCGCTATTCTCAGCTCCACTTTTATTTGGAGCGCGACGGCAGTAGCATCAGAAGCGGCTCCAGCAAGAAGACAGTTGATCTGGACCCTGTCAAAGAACCAGATGAACTCGGACAAGCTGGAGTTCTCCGGGGTGCCGGTTCAATGCTACATAAACCGTGGACGCTCCAAAGGCACTTTCATAACCAGACTTCACAAAGGCGGACCGGCTTACAACAGTGGTATCAGGGCCGGTGATGTGATTTTGAAGATAAATGATCGGGTCATTTATAACGCGAGAATAGCTGACGCGGTGATTCAAACATCCGGAGCAGACAGCGCCCGTGTACAAATAGCCAAGAATACGGGCAGCCAATTACAAGTAAGAAATTTCAGGGTGAACTGGTCCAATTTAGTCTCGGTCTCCCCCACCGCCTTTAATAC
>JAUIJG010000134.1 GCA_030431355.1 bacterium | reverse complement strand
TTGTGGGTGGAATCGGGATTATGAATATCATGCTCGTCTCGGTCACCGAGCGCACCCGGGAGATCGGCATCAGAAAAGCAATCGGAGCAAGAACGGGAGACATTATGTCTCAGTTTGTGGTTGAAGCCACCGTGCTTTCCTTTTCCGGTGGAATGGTCGGGATTCTGTTGGGCCTACTTGGCGCCCATGGTCTATCTTTCGTTATGCAGTTCAAGACCGTGGTTACCCCCTGGTCGATTATTTTATCCTTCATGGTATCAATCCTGGTGGGATTGTTCTTCGGCATCTATCCTGCTAGAAGGGCTGCCCGCATGAACCCGATTGATGCTTTGAGAAGCGAGTGAGGGGGTGGCATAATTATGATTCAATTGCGAAGAGTTAGCCGCACCTATGACCTGGATTTTCAGCCGGTACATGCCCTCAATGAAGTCAGTCTGGACATCGCTTCCGGAGAGTTTGTTGCCATAATGGGGGCATCCGGATCCGGTAAGTCGACCCTCATGAACGTGATCGGTTGCCTGGATAATCCCACTTCCGGGGTCTATTCCCTCGATGGGTTGGAAGTTCAAAACTATAGCGATGATGAGCTTGCCGGAGTAAGAAATAGAAAGATCGGATTTGTTTTTCAGCAGTTCAATTTGCTCTCGAAGATGACAGCCCTGGAGAATGTAATGTTGCCCCTGGTTTACGCCGCTGTAGATAAGATCGAGCGAGAGGAGAGAGCAAGAAAGTATCTGGAGATGGTGGGTCTTGGCGATCGCATCAAGCACCGACCCAGCGAATTGTCCGGCGGGCAGCAGCAGCGGGTATCCATAGCAAGAGCCCTGGTGAACTCCCCCCAGATACTGCTTGCCGATGAACCCACCGGGGCTCTTGATAGCACCACATCCGGTGAGATAATGATCCTGCTTGAAGAGATGCACCGCAATGGTCTGACAGTTATCTTAGTCACCCATGACCAAGAAGTAGCTTCATACGCCCGACGAGTTATTCGCCTGAAAGACGGCAAAATAATCGGCTCAGATATGCCGCGCTAAATTGTCAATTCTCTCTTCAGGCTGTGCCGGCTATGGGACCGATCACCGCTTCGTTTGTTCCAGGTCTCACCGGCGCGAACGGTCTACTCTTTGAAGCGAGTTCACTCTGCAGTTCGCTCTGGGGCACGACCAGAACAAATTGTTCTTTGACCTGTTGCCAACTCTCTAATATCTGTGCAGCAACTTTGCTATTCGTCAATCTTCGGTGATCTTCCAACAGATTGAGAATTTCAGCTTCACTCTCTCTTGTGAGGCGCATCAAGACTTTATCCGTATCCGGTCCGAAGCGCGCGGCGAATGAGCCGTCTTCATCGAGGACAAGGGCAAGTCCGCCGGTCATGCCTGCTCCAAAATTGCGCCCTACCTTTCCTAATACTAGAACAAGACCGCCTGTCATATACTCACAGGTGTGGTCTCCGGTGCCTTCCACCACAGCCACCGCGCGAGAGTTGCGCACGGCAAATCTTTCTCCCGCTCTTCCCTGGACAAAGAGTCGACCTCCAGTGGCACCATATAAGGCGGTGTTGCCCACCAGGACATCGGAGAAATCTCCACCCAGATTCGAGCGAATGGTTATTTCGCCACCGGACATTCCTTTGCCCACGTAATCATTGGCTGCGCCTTCCAGATTGAGCCTCACATTTTGTATGTTGAAGGCACCAAAACTCTGACCGGCTACTCCGGAGAAGTTGAGAACAATCTGACCTCCAAAGCCATGGTCCCCATGCTTGCGAGCGATCATACCAGCGAGGGTCGCACCCACTGTTCTGTCGGTGTTGTGAATCTCCCAGTCTTGAACGGAGGTTCCATGATTTGCCACCGCTTCGAGAAGGGCTTGATTCGTAGCCAATCTTTCGTTTAAGCTCGGTTCTTCTGCCGGTTTTTCCAGAATGCCGCAGAATTTGGACGGACCTCTCGGTTTGAAAAAGTTTTCCAGCTCCAAATTTTTGGTTTTGGGAACCGAGGTCACGTCGGCCACTTCAAAAAGGTCCACCCGACCGGTCAGCTCCGCCAGGGTGCTGTATCCCAAATTCGCCAGTAAGTATCGAACTTCCGCCGCCAGAAATTTAAAGAAGTCCACCACCGATTGTGGGTCCCCGCTAAACCTTTCCCGGAGCTTCTCTTTCTGGGTGGCGATCCCCACCGGGCAATTGTTCGTGTGGCATACCCGAGCCATTATGCATCCCTGGGAGAGAAGGGCAATGGTGCCGAAGGCGAATTCATTGGCTCCCATCATGGATGCTTTTATAATATCGAGTCCGGTGCGTATGCCGCCATCAACCCTCAGTCTGACTCGGTTTCTCAGTCCTCTTTCCACCAGGGTGGAGTGGGTTTCGGTGAGACCTAACTCCCAGGGCATACCGGCGTTTTTGATTGAGCTTAGTGGTGCTGCCCCGGTGCCACCGTCATGGCCCGACACGTGGATGATGTCGGCATTGGCTTTCGCCACCCCGGTGGCGATGGTGCCTATACCGTGTTCCGAAACAAGTTTGACCGACACGTCCGCTTCGGTATTCACCGATTTGAGATCGTAGATAAGCTGGGCCAGGTCTTCTATAGAATAGATGTCGTGATGGGGAGGGGGCGAAATCAGGGAGACCCCGGGTTTGGTTCTTCTCAATCCCGCGATATATTCGGAGACTTTGTGGCTGGGAAGTTGCCCGCCTTCTCCTGGTTTGGCTCCCTGGGCGACTTTTATCTCCAGTTGCTCAGCCGTGACCAGATATTCCGGGGTCACTCCGAACCTTCCGGACGCCACCTGGCGAATTTTCGATAAGGCGTGGTCTCCTTCTTTCAGGTTTTTGAGACCGGGGAAGTCATCGCTGGTGCCGTCATCCTTGACTCTTATAGGCCTGTTACGAAGTGGATCTTCTCCACCCTCGCCCGAGTTGGAACGGGCTCCAAGGCGGTTCATCGCTATGGCCAGGGCCTCGTGGGACTCTTTGCTGAGGGCACCAAGGGACATACCACCGGTAAGAAATCTAGAGAGAATAGCTTCTTCCGGCTCAACTTCCGAAAGACTTATCGGTTCTCTGTCCGATTTGATCCTCAGCAATTCTCTTAGAGCTGTTTGCGGTTGACTATCAACTAAGGAGCTGTAAATTTCAAATTGCTTTTTCTTCTCTTCTTCTTTTACATCTTTATCCTTTAGAGCCAGGGCTTTGTGTAGCGCTTTGACCAGCTCCGGATTGTTGCGATGGTATTCTCCTGTTGGAATGTTTTTCAGCTGTCCATGGTCGGCAAGTTTGCCGTCTTCTCTGGCGGCGCCTTCAAATTGTCTTACTATCTCCCTCTGCACTTCCTGGAAATCGAGACCGCCCACCGGTGAGTGCACACCGGGGAAACAAAGGTCGATTACTTCGCTTCCCAGACCAAGGCATTCCAGAATCTGGGCTCCTATGTAGCTTGATACTTTGGAGACTCCCATCTTGGATATGATCTTGAGAATTCCGTGTTCCAGGGCTACCCGATAGCGCTCCAGTGCTGCTGCTCCATCAAGATTTTTGTAACCCTCCAGTAGGGTTCCGAAAATCTCTTTTTCGTCAAGCTCATTTGCCTTTTCCAGATTTTTAGCGGTCTTCTCCGATTGATACCAGTGACGGACGCTTTCAAAGGCAAGGTATGGACAGACCGCCTGGGCTCCCACGGCAAGTAGACAGGCCATGTGGTGGCTGGTCCAACATTGAGCTGTTTCAAGAACGATAGAGGTGTTTAGTCTCAGTCCATGCTTGATCAGATCGTGGTGTATCGCCCCTGCCGCCATCATCGGCGGTATGACAGGATTGCGTAAATTTGCCTGTCTGTCGCTGAGCACGACTATGGAGCAACCGAATTTAACTTCTTCTCTGACATGCTTGCACAGCTCTTCTATAGCTTCCTTCAAACCGACACTCTCTTCAAACACCGTCGAGATCCGGGTCGCTTTCAGAGGATGATCAAGGGTATAGATAAAGGCAAGCTCTCCTTCGTTCAATACCGGTGAGGGAAGTAATAGCGTCTGGGCTGATACCGAATCAGGTACCAGGACTTTGGGCTTCGGCCCCAGATGACTTTCCAGGGACATTACCACCCTCTCCCTGATCGGATCTATTGGTGGATTGGTGACTTGTGCGAATTTTTGCTTGAAGTAGTCGTATATGGTTCTCGGTTTGCCGGATAGAACCGCCAGGGGGGTATCATCACCCATGGAGAGAATCGGCTCTTTTTCGGTCAGCACCATGGCGGCGATTGTTTTCTCTATATCTTCTCGACCAAATCCACTTGCCCTCTGAAGCGTCAAAATATCTTTTTCTTCTAGGGTTTCGCCCTCTTCCATGGCCGATTCGGCCAGGGCTCTTCTTTGCTGGAGCAGCCACTGTCCGTAGGGCTGGGTGGCGGCCACTCTTTGTTTGATTTCGATATTCTTTCTGACGATTCCGCTATCAATCTCGAGGGAGATCATGTCTCCCGGACCGAGCCGGTCCCTTTCCATCACTCTTCCTTCATTGGATACGCTCATGCCTGCTTCGGAGCAAAGCATTACCGTTCCGTCTTCATAGAGGGTGTAGCGGGCCGGTCGCAAACCATTTCTGTCCAGGGTTGCTCCCAGGGTCTTGCCGTCACTGTATACGATTAGTGCCGGGCCGTCCCAGGGCTCCTGGATGCTGGCAAAGTATTCATAAAAATGTAGAATCTCAGGGTGGTTTTTGAGATAGGTTTCGTTTTCGTATGCTTCAGGAATGAGCTTCATCAAAGCGGCTTCCGGTGTATCTCCTTCCTGTAGAACCATCTCCAGGGCATAGTCCAGAACACTGGAGTCGGAGCCGGCCCAGTCCGGGTTTACCCTGTAGGTTTCATCTTCGCCGGATAGGTTCTTTTGAACACTCAGTCTTGCCTTGAGCCAGTTGATATTACCGTTGATGGTATTGATTTCACCGTTATGGGCGATGAAACGAAAGGGTTGAGCCAGTTTCCAACGCGACTGCGTGTTGGTTGAGAATCGTCTATGAAAGACGGCCCAGCGCGAATGATACCTTTCGTCGGTCAGGTCTTTGTAGAAATGCCTCAGACCGAGGCTGCTGGTAAGCGCCTTATAGACAATGGTGCGGGTGGAGAGCGAAGCAATGTAGAAATCGTCTTCGCAGTGAAATTCGTCGTAGATGGAATTGGTTATCTTTTGACGGGCTATATAGAGTCTTATCTCCGCTTCGTCTTCGCTTATGCCTGTGTCCGGGGTCAGGACAACTTGCTGAATGCTGGGATAACTCATCTTCGCAATCGGTCCCAACACCTCCGACCGGGTGGGAACGCTGCGCCAGCCTTTTATGGAAAAGCCGTAGGAGATTATTATCTCCTCGAAAACCTCTTTGCACTGCTTGGTCAATTCACGGGGTAAGAAAACCACACCTACCGCATCGGATTCCGTGATGTCGAAGCCATCATCTTTGAGAAGTGTTCTGGGTATCTCTGCCATGATGCCGGCGCCGTCTCCGGTGATTCCGTCCGCTGCGCACGCTCCCCGGTGTTCGACTTTCGCCAGCGCTTCCATGGCGTCAAAAATACAAGCATGGCTGGCTTCTTTTCTATAAATGAAGCCAACTCCGCAAGCGTCTTTTTCTTGGAAGCTTTGAGAAGAGGGAGTGATGCCGGTGGAATCGAAATAGACCATTTAATTACCCCGTTTACGTAATCTGTATTTTTAGTTCTTTTGTTTCTAGCGCCGACGCTATCAATGCCGAAAGCAGCAAGGAGTCAAGTTCAAAGACAGCTTTTTAACTCCTGTAATGGAGTTTGATTTTTGGTTTTACTGTTTTTATAAGAGTGGTTTGGTAGCTTCTTTTTTCTTAGCCGTAAAATGGCTCGGAATATAGCCTCAGCAATAACTCATCCGGCTGAATCCATAGAATCGCCGGGATAGTATTTACTTCATGGAGATACGCATTTTTCAAAGGCTTCTCTGTTCGTTTGCTTGCTTTTTTCCTTCAATTTCCATTGTAGCTATTTTTTGCCACTACGAATGGAATCACCGAACTTGTTCTTGCTTCAGTATTCTGAAAGCAGATCGGCTAATTTCTAGATGGCTCTAGAATTTCATTATGAGAAAACGAAGTTAAGATTACAAGGATTTGTAAATATGAATTTGTGCCCGGCGTCGAAGCTTGAACTGGCGCCTGTTTTCAGGCTCAGCAGCGAGCTGGGTACACTATGGACACAGAATTTTTATATCGTTCGTATATCCAGAATCCAAATTCTTATCTTCTGATCCCCCCAAGAAACTCCTTACCCATCAGTTTTTCCCATGGACAATATTGAAACCGCTCCGTCAAAAGCTGGCTCACAGCCGCTTGATGCCAAAGTTGAAGGCGATGATGTAATCTTCGACTTCAATGTTTCTCAGATTTATTCAGAAATGGACAAGATTCAATTTGCTCCCGGTTCAAAGACGAATTCCGGCACAGCGCTTGAATCGAGCCCAGGTCAAAATATTGGAGAGAAGACAGCTTACGACCAACCGGCGGTTAAGATGGCGGATGTGGCCAGGCAGTGGCTGCCGGAAGCCTCCGGTTTGCTGGAGGGCATAACTCAAGGCGGCAAGGAAGAAGAGCCTGACCGTTCGAAGGGAACTCCCGATGTTAGTGATAGAGCAAGACCTTCTTCTGAGTTGGCTGCTCTTTCAAAATTAGCCGATGAATTGAAGGCCGACGATCCGGTGGGTAAGCTCAATGATGCACTGGATAAGCTTGATGGAGTGGATGCCCTTAGTGTCACTCGCAACGGCGCAAGTCGCAGCCATGTTTATGTCGATTTTAAGGAGTCGACAGTCGGTGACGCCCCAAACATAAGGGTCAAAGGTTTCTCTCCCCAGTCGACCAGGGTGGCTGAGAAGGTTTCATTTAACATGCAAGAGACCGAGAACGGTTTGCGGCTCTCCGACATGAGAGGATTTACCAGCACTGTCCGGGGACCGCTCGGCGGAGTCCGGGGCTCCACAAGTCATTCCATGACCATTGGTAGCGATAGATGTGGTCCATATATAGACAGCACCTCATCCATGCGGGTGCTGGGCAAGAGCCGCTGCAACACGGTGCGCTTGCGAGAACAGCACTTTGACGCTGACAGTCCCATGCGGCAGCTTATGAAACAACCCGAGGCCATGGATAAAGTCAAATCCATGATGCGGCTTTTTCGTAAAACCGATGACATCGATTCATTTAAACTAGACAATAACCGGGATGGTACCTACGATGTCAGCGTCGGAGCCCGGGGCGGCGAGCACATCGAAGTACATGAGCCGATAAGCGATTTGAATTTGACGGTGGATTCAATTGATCTCAGCGAGAAAGTATCCGCCAAAATTTCCAGGAATGGAGCGCAAGCAGGGGGAGGTGTCAGTTTGGAGGATATCTCCGGATTGACTGTGAACCTTGATACGTACTTCGGACCTGTGAAGTTGAACCCTCTCAGGGTATCGATGCAGAATGATTCCCAGGGAAGACCGGTGATGGAGCTGGAGGTCCAAAATCCTGCCTTGAAAAATGCTTCTGTAAATCTCAAAATCCCGGTGGATAAACCCCGCATTGAAAAAGCAACGATAAAATTGCATGTTCCTCTGGCCAGAGTAATTTACGATTCCATAGAAGGAAGCGACAAATAGTGGCAGAAGGGCTCAGACTTCTTCTAGTTGAATACTGGCGTCTTTAAATGCGATCAAAAGCGACTCCAACTCCGCCTGGGAGATGGAGTGAACAATGACGCTTTTCTCTGAGAGTTTTATCTGGAGCAGGTAGTGATTCTCCGCTTCAAAGTCTTTGGTCAATATGATAGGTATGCTCAGCTTTTCACTTAAGTCCAGCTCTTTGAGGCTTCTGGAAAGATAGCCTTCTCCTTCATGGTCCTGGGTGCTCTCCCTGGTCTCGGCGATAAAGTCGATGATCTCGGCCATGAAGGATTCATCTTCGGCGATAAAACTTATGGAGGTATTGGGAAGCTCCAGCTGAACGGCTAGAGAGCCGTTACCATTTACTTTTATAAAAACCATATTGCCATCGTGCAAAATAAATTCGTCCGCCCTTGCCGAATTACTGCCATATTGCCATCGAATACCTTATACCCGAGATTAGCTAGTAAAATAGTCGCCATGGCGCTTTATTCATCATTCTCAAAGTCTGTTTATCCGGCAATTCTGCCAATAGCCGCCTGTTTTCTCTGCCATACAGAGGCTGTCTGGGCAGGGGAGCCGGCGACTCTTAAGGTGACGGGAGCGGAGAAGACCGATAAGACCGATAAGCTGCGGACCAGGGCAGAGGATTGTTATCAGAGAAGTTTTCTTCTAGAAGGCAGAGGGGATCTTCATGGCGCTCTATCTGAAGCCACCGCCGCCATTAAAATCTGCCCCAGGTTGATTCGCTACCATGTTCGCAGGGCTGACATTTTTGAACAACTCGGCATGTACAGGGAAGCCAACTCTGAGTACAAACGAGCACTGAATATAGTGCCTTCTCCTGGTGTCGACGCCGGGAGGGAATACTTTCACAGGGCTGAAGCTTACTATCGACTCAAGAACTACCCCGGCGCTCAAGCCAGTCTTTTCGAAGCGACTAAGAGAGGATTTAAAACCCATAGGGTTTATCGTTTGATCGGCAAAATTGCTTTCAAGCAGGGACAGTACAAGAAGTCGATTCACTACCTGGACCTGGCCATCAAAGCCAAACCGACCCCTACTTCCTTTTTGTACAAGAGTCGCTGCTATAGAGCCCAGTCAATGTTCCAAAAGTCGCTGGAGTCATTGAATCAAGCGGAGGCCTGCGGGGTGGCCACGCCTTCGGTTATCATCGAAAAGGCTCTGGTTCTCTACCGTTTGAAGAAGATCTCCGAGAGCAAAAAGGTGTATGTGCAGTGGCGAGCCGAACGGGACAGGGACTTCCTTCTCTATCCTGACTGGAAGTCCTTTGTCCATTACTGTGAGACGGATCAGAAAATCGATTACTATGGGCGCTTGATAAAGCTTTCTAAGAAGAACAATGCGGCGCCGCTCTATGAAAGAGCTATTTTGAATTTTGACCTGGCCCGTTATCACGGGGCGGCAAAAGAGATGGAGCAGTATTTGACAATGACTTCCTGGAAGGGACGAGGAGGCGTTTCCGCTGCTTGCTACGCTAATATTGGCTATCGACTCTCGGGACGAAGTGAACGCGCCCAGTCCCTTGATGAAAAGGCTGTCTCCCGGCTCAACAAAAATGTCTGGCCCTACCCGGTCTATTTATTCTTAAGGAAAAGTCTCTCGAGCAAGGAGCTACTTTCTCGAGCCAGGACTAATCAGCAGTTGACTGTAGCCAATTTTTTCATCGGTCTGGTTCAGTTGCTGCATGGCAAAGACAAGGAAGCCATGGCTTCCCAGAAGAAGGCTCTAGATTTGCAAGAGAGTGGTCTTGATGAGTATGCGTTGGCGGAAGCCGAATTCCATCGCTTGAAGCACAGGCTCTCTCTTTCGAAGAAGAAATGATATTGACGGTCGCCTTGAAAGATTAAAGAAAGCTCGCTTGACATCGGCTCTGGGCTGACATAGTATGCCATTCGAATATATATCCGCGATTTGATGCGGCGTTTATCCGGATCCTGATTTTAATAGTCGGGCTCCGGGAGAATCTCTAGTCAGAGACCAGAAAGAGCAGGCGAGGTCAGAACCATGAGAATTTGTCCGGTAATCTTCAAAGAACCAGATGACTTCAATTCCGGTCGAAAGGGTGAATCTTACAGTCTGTTGGAAGTCATTTCTGAATTGTGCAGGCGGACCTATGAGGGAGCTTCAGGCATCGTTAAGCCCCTGGGGAGTCTATTGGGTGGAGTTCTTACGGACAGGGTAAAGTTGGCCCAGAAACGCTTTCCGTCCGAGGAAGAGGTGATGATGATCTTGAGGGATCGGAATCCTCTGGCCAGATTGGAGTTGGCCTGGAACAACACTATTTCCCGAGAGACTCTCAGGCTTTTAATGCGTGACCCGGATAGAACAGTGTCTGCCGTTGCCAGGCGAAGACTAATCAAAGCTACCGACGAAGAGTTGAGGATGCCTCAGCTCTAGAGTGATTTGATACTGTATTTAGTGAATTTGCTTTTTGTCGATGTCCGGGCAAAGTATGTAAAGTAAACAATATTCGCGCTTTTGCTTGACTTTGCCGTTGAAAGGCATTTATATACTGAGGTTTCACTGAGTCACGGTAAGACCTCCCATGAATTTTGTTTTCATCTCCCCCCACTTCCCGCCGAACTATAAGAATTTCTGTTTTCGCCTGAGGGAGAAAGGTGCCAACGTGCTTGGGCTCTCCGATGCTTATTTCGAGCATATGCCCGAGGATGTTAGATGCGCGATAACCGAGTACTATCGGGTTGAAAACATGCATGACTACGACCAGTTGGTGAAAGCCCTGGGATACTTTACCCATCGTTTTGGCAAGCTGGATAGATTGGACTCCCATAATGAATACTGGTTGGAGACAGAGGCCAGGTTGAGGACGGACTTCAATATCCAGGGCATTCGAATCGACCGTATAGACTCAATTAAGCGTAAGTCCGAAATGAAGAAGGTCTTCATCGAGGCCGGTTTGAATCCGGCTCGCGGCAGAGTTTGTAGAAGCGAAGAAGAGGTCTTTTCCTTCATCAAGGAAGTCGGTTATCCTGTGGTGGCGAAGCCCGATATAGGAGTGGGCGCCGCTAAAACCTATCGGCTCGACAACGAAGGGCAAGTCAGACATTACCTGGGCGACAAACTTCCTGTGGATTATATTCTGGAAGAGTTTATTCAGGAGCCGATCGTAACCTTTGATGGGCTGGTGGATGATGATGGCGAACTGGTTTTCTCTTCCTCTCTCCGCTATAGCAAAGGTGTGATGGAGGCTGTCAACGAGGATTCGGATCTCTATTATTACTTTGCCAGGAAACTGGAGCCCCAGCTTGAAGAGGCTGGTCTTGCGATTCTTAACGCCTTTGATCTTCGCGGTAGATTTTTTCACTTTGAGTTTTTCATGAAAAACAATGGAGAAGTAATACCGTTGGAAGTGAACATGAGACCGCCCGGTGGACTGACTCTCGATATGTTCAACTACGCCAATGACTTTGACTGTTACAGCGCCTGGGCAGATGTTGCCATCCACGGACGAACCGATATTCGTGGCAAAAGAGATTTCCATGTCATCTATGTTTCTCGTAAAGACAGGATTCCTTACCAGCTCTCCCATGAAGATGTGGTCCATGGATTTCCTGAGCTGATGGTCTTCAATTCTCGAATAGAGGATGTCTTCGCGCCTGCCATAGGCAACCATGGATATGTTTTGAGAAGTAAGAACCTTGAGCCACTACTGGAAGCTGCCGATAGAATTCATGCCCGCGCCTGAAGTCAGTTTCCCTTTGCTTTTATCTGTTCACGGACTCGGTTTGCGTCCACAAAAAGTTTGCTTCGGCTGTAGAATCTCTCCAACCATTTAAGGCTTCTGGTATTTAGCCCATCTAGATAGGAGCGGGCTTCCTTGTCTCTGCCAAGTTTACTGAGCACCTCTATATATCCGCTTGTCGCCTCCGTTATGGCTCCTTCTGTCTTCTCAGGAGGAAGCAGAGCAAGATGCTTCAGGGACTTTTGATACCAGATCTCCGCATCATGGTATTGGTGCATAGAGAGATAACACTGTCCAATACACTGATAAGCAAAGGCTTCTCTGAATTTATCGCCGGCTTTCCTCTCTGTTTCAGCCACATATTTTAAGGCGGGAATCGCCTGGGAATAGCTTCCCGAGGAGAAGTGCTCGAAAGCCTTTTTTTGCATTTCGGCTGCCACCGAGGTGTCACTAAGGTTCCTCCAGGATGCCATAGGAACTGGAGCTGGTTTACCTCTGGAGGAAGAATTGTTTTGATAGAAAGCTAAACCGAATCCAAGGGATATAGCTACCAAGACTCCTGCCATCATGAAGACCAGTGACTTCTTTTGGGTCTGATAGACTCTTGTCTTTTTGAGCGGATGTACTTGCTTGCCCTGGTTCACGAGAGCCAGGTCTTCTGCTAGTTTTTCAACCGAGCTGTATCGATCCGCAGGGTTCTTGTTCAGACAGTTCTCAATCACAGTGTTCAATCCTGAAGCACCTGAAACTCCGGGGGCTTTTATCGGCTCAGCGATTTCGTTGATGTGTTTGAGAATTATCTGGATGGCATTGCCTCCATCAAAGGGAGGCTTGCCCGCTAAAAGCTCGTAGATTATGCATCCGAGGGAATAAATGTCCGAGCGCTCGTCCACCGATTTGCCGGTGCACTGTTCAGGCGACATGTATTTGGGACTGCCGACCACATCTGCTGTCTGGGTGAAGGTCTGGGTATAGTCTACTGACTCGTTGGCTACTCGGGCTATTCCGAAGTCGACCACTTTTACTATCGGAACTCCGGAGCGCTCTTCCTCAATTAGAATATTGGCAGGCTTAAGATCTCGGTGGATAATTCCGTTTGA
>JAUIJG010000133.1 GCA_030431355.1 bacterium | reverse complement strand
TCTGATTTTCTCTGCTCTGGCTGTCTGGACAGGATTCAGTCCCAGTGTTCATGCTCAGCCTCAGACTTATACTGCCAAGCCTTATGATGCTACGTATCAGATGAATTTTGGTGGTGAGAACTACACCCAACGCAGAATCAGTGACGGAAAAGGAAGAGTTCGGTCAGAGGTAGATACGCCCCGGGGCAAAATGATCAACATTCTGGATAGACCGAACAATGTAAGTTATACGGTTATAGATAGCCGCAAAATGGCGATGAAGCGACCCCATGACGGCTCAGCGGCCAAAAACAGTAAGAATTTCGTGGTTGCAGATGACCAGAGCGCCGGGGAGGCAGGTGCCAAGCCGATCGGGAAGAAAGTTATTGATGGACATCCCTGTCATGGTTACCAGTACACCCAGAGGGGCAATGTATCGGAAGCCTGGATTGGGGATGATGTCGGCGCCCTGGTTTTGATGAAATCGGACAGCCCCCAGGGTAAAGTTTCCATGAAGTTGACCGCGATCAAACCTTTCGATGGTAGCTCCAAATGGTTCAGCCCTCCGGCGGATTACAAGATAGTGTCTATGCCATCTCTTGGTATGTTCAGCCAGGGAAAAATGGGTGGAATGGCTGCTCTCATGCAGGGTCGACGCGGTCAGAACCCGGCTGCGGGTGTTGAGGCTGCTCCTGGCAATGGAGCAGGTGTGAATCCTGACTCTGTTCCTGGTCAGGGGGCGATGCCTGGTGGATTTGATATGAAGAGCCTTGGTGCCGGTGGCATGAACGCCGAGAAGCTTCAAAAGTTGAGAAACTTTGCTGAACAGATGAAGCAACAGTATGGCGGAATGCAGCAGGGCAACTGAGACCTATCCAAATTTGCTCAGGTTCTAACTCATCTACATCCAAATATCCTCTCTACTAAATGGGTACAAAAAAGTAGAGAGTATGGCTGTTCAGGAGATTTAGATCATTGGCGAATGATTCGGATAGCGGCAAATCCAACAAGAACTCTGCTGCGCTTTTGCACGACGCTACAATAACCCCCCGGGATAATCGCAGGGGCAGAGGACAGGCTCTTAGAGGAGTTGCTCCCCTGGAGAGTATTGGCGATTGGAAGCCGGCTGCCGACAGGCCTTGTCCCCTAGATGTACTGGCCAAAAATAGTGAGGGGCGCATAGAGAAGCTAATCCCTTTGAGATATGGTCGGATGATCCCCAGCCCCTTCACCTTTTTTCGGGGAGCGGCTGCGGTTATGGCCGAGGATATCTCCCATACACTCACCACCGAAGTGAAAGTGCAAATATGCGGAGACATGCATCTCCTCAACTTTGGTGCTTTTGCAACCCCTGAAAGAAATGTGGCTTTCGATAGCAACGACTTTGACGAAACTCTTCCGGCACCCTGGGAATACGACCTTGAACGCCTTACCGTAAGCTTTATCCTGGCAGCCCGGGAGAACGGTCTTAAAGATAAGCATGGTCTGAATGCCAGTCGTGCCGTAGTTTCTTCCTATCGGGAGAAAATGAAAGAGTACTCGAAGATGAGCATCCTCGATATCTGGTATGACAGAATCGACTGGAAGCATGTCATAGAGAGCACCTCCAGCCCGGATGCTAAAAAGCGACGAGAGAAAGCCTTGAACAAAGCCATGCGTCGCAACAGCGAATTTTATTTCCCGAAACTTGTGGATAGTAGGTCAGAAGGCTTTCAAATCAAAGATCAACCTCCTAGAATTTTCCATCCTGAAGATGGAAAGGGTAAGTCATTCAAAGAAAAAATCTGTGATGCCCTGGAAGAGTACAAAGGCACTCTACAAGAAGACAAACGCAGGCTATTCGGTCGTTATCGTTATGTGGACTCTGCCATAAAAGTTGTTGGTATCGGAAGTGTAGGCACCATGTGTTCCATCGCCTTGCTTCTGGCACCGGATGATGAGCCTTTGTTTCTGCAGATTAAAGAAGCCAGACCATCAGTTTTTGAACCTTTTGTCGGTAAAAGCTCCTTCGACAATCGAGGACAGAGAGTGGTTGAAGGGCAGAGAATCATGCAGTCTGCCAGCGACATTTTTCTCGGATGGACTAAGTTCGACGAAGGCAAACACTTCTATGTGAGGCAGCTTCGAGACACGAAGATCAAGCTGGAGCCGGAACTCTGGGACGGAAAGATAATGTTGGAGATGGCAAGAATTATGGGCGCTGTGCTCGCTAGAGCCCATGCTAGATCAGGAGATTCAGCCGTAATCAGCGGATATCTGGGTGATGATTCCGTATTCGATGAAGCCATGACTACTTTTGCCGTATCCTATGCCAATCAGGTGGAAAAGGACCATGCCAGGCTCGTGGAAGCCTGTAAATCCGGCAAACTTGAAGCGGAGATAGAGACTGAATAGCCATTTTTAAACAGCAATTTTCAGTGTGTAGATTCTTATAGCAATTTCATATTAGCCCTGCGAATTCTCCTAATGTCTCAAACCATCAGGTAGTTAGCTGGTACTATTTAGGACCAGATAAATTTGGTAGGTTCAAGGAGAGGGATAAATGCTTAAGAAAGCGAGTTCTACTTTTTCTGTTTCAGCTAAATCAGGGCTTTTCGCTCTGGCATTGTCGGCGTTGGTATTAGCCGGTCCGTGTTTTGCTGCCGATACTTCTGATCGGGATGATTCCTCCAGGGATAGCTCAAGGTCGTCGAGATCCACAAGATATAGCAGGACCCCGTCATCATCCTCTTCTTCATCCTCCTACACTCGCTCCCGATCTCGTTACGGTGATAGATCCAGATCATCGAGAAGCTCCGGTGGTGACTCCGTGTCGAGAACTTCAAGAGATAGGTATAGCAAAGATGACGTTTCGCGCTACAGTCGTGATGCTCGCTCCCGAAATCCTTATGAGAGAGCTGGTGGCTCAGGCAACTCAGGCAGTTCCGACAGCAGCTCCAGTGGAAGCAGTACTATCAGTAGTGCGGATTTACAGGCGTTGAACAGACGTCTTGATGACATGGAGAGAGGCATTCAGGACCTGCAGCGTAAATTGCAGATCGAGGAGGCCAAAGTAAAAGCGGCTCTTGAGACGCTGTCTCCGATGACCGGTGATGTTACATCGCTGAAGACCCGGGTTTCGGTTATAGAAAATCAATTGCCGCCAGGACAGATTCAAAACCTGAACAAGCAACTCACCGATATCAGGACCGTGATCAATTCTATACCTGGAGTATCTATCTGATAGTATAGTTGACATTATGCGCGGTGCTTATCTGTTTTATGCTCTTCTCTCATTTGGCAGCTTGTTGATAGTCTCGTCCGCGAATTTCCATCAGGCTGCGTTGGCAGCCGATGCGGCGGACCTGGAATTGACCAGGGGCTACAAGCACTACCACAATGGTGATTACAAGTCCTCGGTTTCGATTTTGACCGGCGCCGTTAAAGACAAGCATAAAGACAATGCCCAGGCCCACTATTATCTTGGCAATGCCTGGATGAAACTGGGCAATTCAGCCTACGCCAGACATTACTACAAACGGGCTTTGAATTTGAAGCCGGGTGAGCCGCTTGCCGGCTACTTAAGAAGGGCACTGGGACATAAGGATGAGTCCGCAGCCAAGACAGAGCGCTCTGGTTCTACAAAGTCCGGCACCGCCAAATCCAACAGCTCTAGTAAGGAAACATCCAGAGAGAAGAAAGTCTCTCTCAGTGCGGAAGATAAGTCGATGATTGATATCTTCCAGAAAAAAAACACTGGTAATACCGAATTTGTCTATGATGAAGTGGCTTCTGCGCTCAGTTGTCTCTCTACTAAGACAAAAAAGACCTTGAGGACCAAAGGCTGTCGAATATTGATTGCTCCTACTATACTGGCGGCAAGACCGGATTTACGTGGTGTCAAGCCCCGTGGATATCTCCATGGGGGTGGTTATGACAACTGTCCCGGAATGTTTTCCCCGAGCACCAAAACGCTTTATATCCCGGAAAAGGCCGCCTGGCGTAACAGTCCTCCCCAACTCAATAAGTGGGCAATGAAAGTCTCATTGCATGAGCTGGGACACGCTTATGATTTTTGTCTGAGCAACCAGTCTGAGAGCAGTGGATTTAGAGAGGCTGTGAATAAGGACCACCAGAAGTTGACCAACACTCTGCGCAATAAATACTGGTATTACACCCAGTCCGGATCCGGAGAGTCCGAGTTGTTTGCTGAGCTGTTTTCCGTCATTCATGGTCCGGGGGTGGCTCTCAATGACGAGAACATGCTCAAAGTATTTCCCCGGGCAACAGAATATATAAAAAGCCTGTTGAGATAACTCTGGCTATTGCCACCAGATTTCGAAAGTACCTTTCCAATTGGTCCAGTTGTCGTGTCCTTTCATGGTGCCTTCCACGCGATTAGCGCTTTTGACTTCGCCTTCATATCTGTTTTTACAGGTTCCCCAGAAGGATTTGGTGGCTTCAGTTATGAGTACTTTATTGTTCTCAAGCTTTTCCACATGGGCCACGCCTTTTCGTTTGTTGTCCCATAGCAAGTTATAGCGAATTTTCTTTTGATCCCATTCAAAAATACCGGTATAAGTCCCATCGGCATTCATCACGTTGTTATGACATTTAATCTTGATTCTAAAACGATCCGGCAATTTTTTCAGTACCACCCCTGGTGTTGTTGAGGCGGTCTCTTCTTCCTTATTGTCAAGGTCAAGGGGAGAAGAGCTTTTTTGCTGCTTGCCGGCTTCAGGATCAGGCTCAAGCTCAAGCTCTGAGTTATCCTTCTGTGTCGAAGAAGGTGGTACATCACTTCCGGCAGGCATTACAACTACTTTGACCTCACCAATGCTTATGTTGATGCCGGGATGCGGGTCCTGGGGGTTGGTCGCAAGAATAAGTTCATCTCCGTTCCATTTGCTTTTTAAGACCGGAGTCTGGCTTACACCTCTATCTCTTTCCACCTCTTCTTTTACTCTCAGTTTCGTGTATCGAAACACCTCACTGAGTCTGGTGCTATCACCGAAATTTTTCAGGCCATCGATTAGATGTTTGGTAAACACGGAACCATCGTACCGCTTTGACTCCCAGGAGCGTTCCTGGGGAAGGGATGAGGAGATTACAAGCTGACCGGTACCCTGGGCAAGTTCGTCGGCATCAACATTTCCTGCTCTAAATAGACCTTTGGATTCCGAGGCAGGACCAGCCGCTCCGCTGTGGCAGGAGTCCAGTACTATCACGATGCGATCAGACTTGACTCGGTCTTTGATGATCCTGACCAGGTCTTGCATCGGTATGCCGGTGGCATAAAGACTCTTCAGGTCCGTGTCGTGGGCCACAACATAATTGACTTTTCCCACATCAGCGCTGGAAGGACTGCCGTGGGAAGAGATGTAGATCAGAACAAGGTCGTCCTCGTGGGCCACTCTTGGGAGCCAGATATCACCGAGTAAAGAGAGGATGTTCTTTCTTGTCGCTTGTTTATTGATGAGGAGCTTGACATGATCAGGCTGGAAATTCATGTCTTCTATCAGGGTGGCGGCAAAGTCGGTGGCATCTTTAGCTGGAAATCTCAGATTGTATTCCGGGTCTTGATATTCGCTTATCCCTATTACAAGAGCCCATTTATCTTTAACAGGTCTGTTGGGATCTTTTGAAGGATTTGCAGACTCCCCTGTCTCTCTAGAATCTTCTCCATTCTGGCTCCATGCCGGAATATATGATGTTGAAAAGGCAAAGCAGAAGAGCATTGCCAGAGATATAACTAGATTGGTTGAGGTCATAGTTGACTTAGAAGAGTCTCTCATCGGAGGTTCCTTCATGGCAATTGTAGGTCTGGTAGATTGTTTGTCCGTTACCTGAGCGAATAGGATTACCGTCTTCTCCTATGGCATAGACAAGGAAATTTGTGTTTCCGCTTGAGATAATTCCGATTGTGCCCGAGCTTCCTCTCCATGTGTTAGGCGGACTCTGACGCCAGAGGATATTCACGTTACTATCCTGTTCTATATTTTGGTTGAACTCTATTTGAAATCTTCCCAGCTTGCGGTAGGGACCGTTGCTGTTCGGCATCGGTAATGGTTTGACCGGATTGTATTCGGAAGATTTTTTATAAAGAGAATAGAGCAGTCCATCAAGAGATGATGCATCACTTGGTAACTTCTTATGGGATCTGTAGTAAGCTTTCATAACCTGTGCCACATTGTGCATGTCCATCATCAGGGAATGATTCGTGTGGCCGACGTTCTGGCTGAAAGCAGCTCCGCCGAAAACACACAGAAAGAAGGCGAATCCTAGAGAAAGCACTATCGAATGTAGATTTCCCATCGCTAAAGTATCCTTGTCCTTACTCCAGATTGAAATCTTGACCATCTATTTTGACACGATCCGACTTAGTTTTAGGAGTATATTTATGAAAATCTGGGTCGATGCTGACGCTTGCCCCAATCCGGTGAAAGAGATTGTCTCGCTGGCTGCTGCCAGAAGGAAGGTGGAGGCGGTCTTTGTGGCCAATCAGCCAATCCAACTATACGAATCACCTTATTTGAAGTTCAAGTTGGTGGGCGGGGCTCTCGATGCGGCGGACGAATATATTCACCAGGAGTCTGAGCCGGGAGATCTGGCTATTACCGCAGATATACCCCTGGCAAAAAATCTAGTGGACGGTCGGCTGACAGTTATCGATCATCGCGGTACGCTCTTTTGCGAGGACAATATCAACGAGGTGCTTGCCACCAGGGATCTCATGACTGACTTACGGGATCAAGGAGAGGTCTCCTCCGGCGGCAGACCGTATTCTCAGAAAGACAAAAGACTATTCGCCTCAGCCTTCGACCGGGAGCTAACTCGCCTGATTTCAAAGGATGGCAGAAAGTAGATACTATATCTGGTGATCCGATTTGAGGGCACGGGCTCCGTTGAATAGCAGAGCGAAGCCGAGCAAAATGCAACCTATGCGGAAATAGTTTATCTTCTTACTGGTGCCATAACCGGTCACAAAGTGCTTCTTCCCTTTCCGCGCTCCGTATCCACCTTTAGGTATGCTCACCCCTTTCATCTGTTGTCGAGCATAATTGTAGGTGGGTTGCATTACTACGATGGTCGGGTTTACCGCATCGTAGAAAACGACCATGGAAGAACCATTCGGTAGCCTGTTCAACAAGCTTCTCTCTTCCGCGTTTCTGGCACTTATCCCCGTGGCCATGATATAGCCGTCAATGGGGTATTTGATCTTGGCGGAGTCCGGCCCATGCTCCATGATTGTAGCCGTGGCCTGATGGTAATGGATTATCTTCTTCGGATCGCCTTTTCCAAAGTCGTCGAGTACGGAACGTACATCCCTTGAAACACTTGGAAAGTGCTCAAATATAGGCTCTGCGAAGAAAGCCATGGATAGAAAAACAAAGGCGATAAAAATCTGCAACTGCCCGCCTGCCTCCGGAGAAATTCAACTCTGAATCTCCTCCTATAATATAACAAACACAAGCCTTATTAGCTCTTTTGTTTGGACTCTTCGGCTTTGGTCTCGGCCTTGTCTTTCTTTTTCTCTTTCTTGGCCGCTTCATCCGATTTTTTATCGGCACCGTTGTCGCTGTCATGACCTTCAATCTTTCCGTCTTTGCGGAATTTGATCTTGCCATCTTCGGCGTAGGCGGCGATGATGTCGCCAGGTTTGTATTCTCCCCGGAGCATCTCTTCAGCCAGTCCATCTTCCAGAAGTGTTTGAATCGCTCTACGAAGCGGTCTGGCACCATATTCCGGCTGATAACCCTCTTTGGCTATCACATCCTTGGCGCTGTCTTCCACTTCCAGGCGCATCTCCTGCACGGCCACCCGCTTTTGGAGTTCGCTGGACATAATGTCAACTATCTCGCGAATCTCAGAATCGGTTAGCTGTTGGAAGATGATGATTTCATCTACCCGGTTGAGGAACTCAGGTCTAAAAGTCTTCTTCATCGAGTCCATCACATGGCTCTTGATCTTCTTGTGTTGCTCGGAGTGCTGTTTCTCTTTGTCCACAGTCACCTGGAAGCCAAGGTCCAACCTTGTGCGGGTGATAAATTCCGCACCGGTGTTACTGGTCATGATGATGATTGTATTTTTGAAATCGACTTTTCTTCCCTTACTGTCCGTCAACTGACCATCGTCAAGAATTTGCAGAAGAGCGTTGAAAACATCCGGGTGAGCTTTCTCGATCTCATCGAAGAGCACGACGGAGTAAGGTTTACGCCTTACCGATTCTGTCAGCTGACCGCCTTCTTCAAAACCGACATAGCCGGGAGGAGAACCGATCAGCTTGGAGGTTGTGTGTTGCTCCATGAATTCCGACATGTCCACCCGCAAGAGTGACTCTTCGGAACCGAAGAAATAATCTGCCAGGGCTTTTGCCAGCTCTGTCTTACCGACACCCGTGGGACCGGAGAAGATAAAGCTTCCAATCGGTCGTTTGGGGTTCTTCAGACCGACTCTGGCCCGGCGAATAGCTTTACAGACAGCGGTTACGGCTTCGTCCTGACCGATGACTCGTTCATGAAGTTCATCGGACATGTGAAGCAGTCTTTCCGATTCGGTCTCAGAAAGTTTGAGCAATGGAATTCCAGTCCAGTTGCTGATCACATGGGTGACCTCTTCGCCAGTTACAATCGGCTTTTCGGTTTCGAGTTTAGACTGTCTGTCCTTTTGAACTTCAGCCAGCTCTTCATTGAGCTTATTCTCTTTCTCTCTGAGGTCGGCGGCGGCTTCAAACTCTTGATTGCGAATCGCAGTCTCTTTCTCGACTTTGATGTCTTTCAACTTCTTCTTGAGTTCTTTGCCTTCCGGCGGCAAGGAGCTTGCTCTCAACCGAACTCGGGATGCCGCTTCATCAATTACATCGATGGCTTTATCCGGCAGAAATCGATCTGTTATATAGCGCTGGGATAAGGTGACTGCTTGCTCGATGGCGTCGTCGTCGATGATTAGACGGTGGTGCTCTTCGTATTTGTGGCGCACCCCTTCAAGAATCTCGATACTCTCTTCAGCCGATGGCGGGTCGACGATGATAGGTTGAAAACGTCGTTCTAAGGCGGCGTCTTTCTCAATCTGTTTGCGATATTCATCGATGGTGGTTGCACCAATACACTGCAGCTCACCCCTGGAAAGAGAAGGCTTGAGGATGTTGGCCGCGTCGATGGAACCTTCCGCAGCACCGGCACCGACGATGTTGTGGAGTTCGTCGATAACGAGAATTACATCATTTGCTTCTTTGATTTCGTCGATGATTTTTTTGACGCGTTCTTCGAACTCGCCTCTAAATTTGGTGCCTGCCAGAAGCAGACCGATGTCTAGCTGGCATAGTCTTTTGTCGAGAAGAATTTCCGGAATATCGTTGTTGGCGATTCTTATGGCCAGCGCTTCGGCGATGGCTGTCTTGCCGACTCCGGGCTCCCCAAGCAGTACCGGATTGTTTTTCGTTCTTCTTCCAAGAATTTGAATTACTCTTTCGATCTCTTTCAATCGACCGACAACAGGATCCAGCTTTCTTTGCTTAGCTTCGTTAGTCAGGTCACGGGTGTATTCGTCCAGGGTTGGAGACTTTGTTCTCCCTTTTTGACGACTCGATGAAGAGCTGGAAGAGGTAGAACCACCCTTGCTCTCGATCAATTCCAGAGTGCTCTGACGGAGCTTCTCGATGTCGACCCCAATCTTTTCAAGCACACGGGAGGCGATACCGTCGCCTTCGCGGATGATACCAAGGAGCAGGTGTTCGGTACCGATATAGTTGTGACCGAGTTGGCGTGCTTCGTCCCAGGAGAGTTCAAGAACACGCTTGGCTCTAGGGGTGAAAGGAATCTCAATGGCTACGTGGCCTGAGCCGCGACCGATTATCTTTTCAATTTCTACCCGGGCGTCTTTTAGATTGACACCCATGGATTTGAGCACTTTCGCACCAATACCGGTGCCTTCACCTATCAGTCCCAGAAGGATAAGCTCCGTGCTTACGAAATTGTGACCGAGTCTTCGTGCTTCTTCTTGAGAAAGCATGATTACTTTTATTGCCTTCTCTGTAAATCGTTCGAACATAATATTTGACTATTGGAAACCTTAAAAGTGTGCCACGTGAATTGATTTAAGGATTTATTCTAACATTTGAGATGATTTTCGTCCCGGGTCTTACACTTGCCTTTAGTTTTATTGCTTATTTTCGGTATGTAGCCGCTTGATTAATGGAATTGGCCAGGTCAGAGTAACCTTTCCAGGATTTTGTCAGTCCCTGAACTCCGGCCGATACCTGCTGGGCAGGGTTGCCGAGAGCACTGGATGGAGGCTTCGGGATTTTCGAGAGCATATTCTTTGCTTGACTATTACCTTTCTTGGCCGCGTCTCGCAAATACCAGACTGCTTCGTTCTGGGTGATGGGAGAATTTTTTACATTCAGAGCCATCTTTCCAAGGGTTAGCTGGGCTTCCACCTGACCGTGTCCTGCGGCTCTTTTCAGCCAGTCCGCCGTTTTGAGGCTAATTACTTCGCTCTCCTTTTCCAGGCTCATCAAGAGGTGCCCCAGTCTGGATTCTGCCTCTGGAATTCCCTGGATGGCAGCCTTCTCGTAGTACGATATGGCTGCTTCCGTGTCTTGTTCGACACCTACACCTTTTTCGTACAGCATTCCCATCAAGGTTTGAGCCCGACCGTCCCCATCGTCTGCCGCCTTTTTCAAATGTTTGTGCGCTTTCTTAAATCTGCCGCCCTTTATATGACCGCATCCTTTTTTATAGCTCTTATAGCTTTTATGAGCCCGGGATGACTTGGAGGCGGAAAGGGTAGGAGGGCATAAACATATCTGGCAAGTGGCCATCAGAAATACAAGCACTAAAAACTTGCTTGAGAGTTGGCCTATGTTTGTTTTCGCCAGGGCTTTCATCTTGCTCGTTGAATTTGCTTGCTGTTTTTCATTATGCCAAGTATCGGCCGAATTTAAAAACAGAGGCGTGGAATTATCAGGGCGTATACAAGTTACACCTCTTGTATATTCAATATATCTGTCGCAATATCTGTTCTTGCTCGATACCGAAACCGCAGTTTAGCTCTCTTTCTCTTCTTCTGTTTCAGTCATTGAAAGTGTGAATTTCGGAGCGTTGCCATCTTTTCCTGAACCTGGATAGACCGTCATATGCGGATAAGGAATTTCAATTCCTACTTCATCGAATTTCAGTTTGAACCGACGATTGTATTCTCTACCCACTTTCCATTGTTTTCCGGGAGAGGTTTTTATTCTGGCTCTAATTATCACGGCTGAATTCTCAAACCGATGTACTCCCATCACTTCCAGGTCGCCTGATATATGGGGGGCAAAGTTCTCGTCGGCATGCATGTCCGCGTCCACCAGGCGCATCTGCTCGATTACATGGTCGGTGTTCTCTTTGTAAGCCACACCAATATCAAATAGATACCGGGAAAAATCTTTGGTCATGTTGGTAACCACCGAAATTTCGCCGCTGGGAATATAGTGTACGTTTCCTCTTACGTCTCTCAAGGCAACCATTCTCAAGGTTACTTTCTCCACTGTTCCTCTTTTGTCGGCGATGGAGATTACGTCACCCACGCGGATTTGATCTTCCAGCAGGATAAAGAAACCTGAAATAATATCTTTCACCAGGCTCTGGGCGCCGAAACCTGCCGCCAGGGTAAGGACACCGGCACCGGCTATGATTGGAGCGACATCGATTCTTAGCTCCTTTAGCAGCATGATTGTGGAGGTGGCAAGGATTCCTGCTATGAGTAGATAGCGAACAACTGAACTGAGAGTGGTGGCACGTTTTTTTAGCTCAGAGCTTTGTTTGTCCTTGGAGATCAGTTTTATGACACGTTTGCTCAATATGTTGGCAAGAGTTAGTGATACTGCAGTAAGTACCACTATCAAAGTAACCTTAAGGGCACTTTCGACAAGCAGGTCTATGAGCGAAGTCTTTATCTCTTCTTTTGTCAGCTTCTTAGTTGGCTTGGTCCCCTGGCGACTTCTTATAAGGGATTCCGTGGACTTTTCCAGAATTCTCAGGACAGGACTGGTGGCTGGTTTCTTCTTGAGCTTCTCCTCTACTTTCTCTTGCTCATCCTGGGAGTAAGACTCAGTTTCAAATTCATTTGGCTGGGATTGTTCCCCAGAAGTATCGTTCTGGTCAGTGGAACTATTTTCTGCATTTGCGCTTTCGTCTCTATTTGATTGCGTGCCAGGTTCTGACTTTGAATCCGTCTCTGCGGCTTTACCGGGGGCGATATCGCTTTCATCCCCTTTGCCAGGTTCTTTCGCCAATTCGTCCCGGGCAGATCCTGTCTCCGGGCTTGAATCCTTACTGGTCTGGGTGTCTGTGACCGGGACGGTTTTGAGCCCAACTCCTTCCTCATCTGCGGCACATGTATCTGCCTGGCTCAATATCAAGAAGAGGGCGAGGATGAAGATTGTCTGCCAGAGGGCTTTCTTATTTACTGATTGTGGATTCAATTTTGAACGCATGGATAGGAATCCTGATCGACAGGTATCAATTTTATCTTCTCCGGGGCGATTTCAGGCAAAGCATTGTTTTTAATGAAGAGACTGATATGT
>JAUIJG010000580.1 GCA_030431355.1 bacterium | reverse complement strand
GGAGGCATTTATATGAGCGATATTCCTTCGTTCCCCTACGATATTCTCTGGAACGAGCGCTCTCTTAAATCGGTGGCCAATCTCACAAGAGAAGACGCCAGAGAGTTCCTGGATTTGGCTCCCTCTATTCCGGTTCGGACCCGGGTTATCGAATATCCTCTGGAAGATGCCGAGAGAGCCCTGGAAGATTTGAGATCCGGTAAGTTTAGCGGTGCAGCGGTTCTGATTCCCTAGATTCAATCTATCAGGAAAAGATCCTCTTCGCAGGCGGCTAATTGTTCTTCATTATCTTTCCAGCCACTGCTTTTTCCGACATCAGCATTTTTTTCAGATATTTGGCGTCGTCTTCTCTCCATTTTGGCAGCCGGCCGCAGAGCTCTTTCAGGCGGGCGTTACAGAGCATATCTTTCCTTTCTTTCTCGTGGAATCTATAGGCGAAAGGGGTGTGTTGACTCTTATCACTTAAAGTCCAGCCGAAATTTTTCAAGAGGCGGAAAATAACCAGATTCATGCGAACGCACTTATTGCGGCTCTCTACATCTTTGGGATCATCCTTGTACTTCTTGTACAAGGCTTCGGCATAGATTGTCTTGGCATCCAGGTTGCTTGGCTCTTCGTCCACCGCCTGACGAGCTAAATCAACCGCCTTATCTAGCTCTTCATCCACAAAAGCTTGTTTAATCTGGGCGTACAGCAGCTGAGAACGGGAATAACCGCCATGGGTTCGGTTGATGACATCATTACTCTGCACAGGTTTATAAGCTTTCTCCTGGCCATTTTGAGCCGAAGCCGGCGAGCCAGACATTATGAAAACAAGAGCTGCAGCCAGAAGCAGAGGTGAAACTGCGCCGCTCTCTTTTTTGATGTTGGATAAGGATCTGGGACTAGTCATTGAAAATGTACTGGGTGGATTTACTGGGAGAAAGGCATGGAATCACGTCTTTAATCGATGAAGTTTCCAAGTTTACCTGTTTATCTGAATAGTCTAGTTATGCTGAATTAACAAAGGCACTTCTCTTTACAATGAAGATTTACTTGTAAGTAGAATAACTTTATATAGATATTTTAGTCAGTCAGCGAATATTTAGTTCAATAACCGGTAGAATTTCCATGTTCTTTCAAGGGACTTTCGTAACTAAGATTTAGTTCCAAAGGCAGGTTCATATGGAGACACCGACTCTGGCGAACGTTCTGCATAACATTGCAGATCATACCGATACCCTACTGCGTTTTCTTAAAGAAGAGGGCTTGGATCCTGAATTCGTCAAACGGATGGAGAACCATATTTTCCTGGAAGAGAAAGAAAATTCTGTCGCACTGAAGCAATTGTCTGTTGATAGCGATGATCCCATTCTTCAAAAACTGATCGACCACAGCTATTTCATTCAGAAGATGATCAAGGATCCGACTATTGCAAGGGACCTGCGAATCGAGTTGCTCGACCATTTTATGGAGGAGCACCAGGAGTGGCAGGTTGAGCATAAGGCAAACTTCGGTTTTACCGAAGCTCAGGCCCAGAAGCAAAAGACAGAAGAGTCAGCTAAGAATGAAGCTCATGATAAAGGTTGGACAGTGGGTCCCATGTGGGGCCAAGGAGATGGCGAAAGTGTTTAAGAGTCACCAGAAGTTGGCAGATTTACCCCTGACCGAAGAACAGTCCCAGCAAATGCTGAGCGCAGCTGTTAAGGAAGTTCGGCGGACAGTGATGGCAAGAAGGTTGATGCCATTATTCGGCCCCCTTGGCGCCGGTGTAGAAAGTGTCTCAATGGAGACCATTTCCCAGGAAGATGCTTCGGCTGAAGTTCATCTCGAAGGCCTGCCGGACCCCTCGCCGATAAGCATGCACGCCCAGGAAGAGTATGTTCGTATCCCGATTATCTACAAAGACTTCATTCTGCACTGGCGGGACGTTAAGTTCAGCAATGATCTCGGCTCTCCCCTGGACATGAGTAACGCTGTTAGAGCAGCGCATCAGGTCGGCCATGCGGAAGACAACTTGTTATTTAACGGATGCAAGGATCTTGGCATAAACGGCCTGCTTACCTGCTCTGACTCCCATACATTAAAGAGTGAAGACTGGTCGAAGGACGGCGCTTGCGTCAAGTCCATCTATAGCGCCATGGATAAACTTCTTGAGAGCAATCACCATTTCCCCTATGCTCTCATCGTTTCGGTCGATATGTACAGAATGCTTCTCAAGCCTGTTCAAGATAGACCTGTCCTGGAGCTTGAGCAAGTTTCAAAAGTTCTATCTGATGGTGTTTTCTGGAGTTCGCAGATTCCTGCCGGCACCGCCGCACTGGTATCAACCGGAGCCCAGAA
>JAUIJG010000132.1 GCA_030431355.1 bacterium | reverse complement strand
TCTCTCATGATCTCCACTGTCCATTTTGCTGAAATCAGGCGCAAAATGGAGTAGATCGGACATTGGAAATCACTGCTGTTTTCTTCTTTCATTGGATACCTGAAAAGCATGTGGGCCCTCACATTTTTTCAAACCAGCTTACATTTAGCATCGGCCAATCAGCCGATTTCTGCCATTTTGCAGACTCGTAGAATGCTGCTCAGCTCCGTAGTCTTAATATCTCATTCTTAAGGAGGATTCCAGGAGAGTTTGCTTTAGGGAAGTTATAATCAGTCCTTGCCATGGATGGTTTTCTTCTATTTTTTGTCTCTCTTATTGCCTGTGTCTACGCCGCCGTGGGCCATGGTGGCGCCACCGGCTATCTTGCTTTGATGTCATTCTATGGAATTCCCTCCGCTGTCATGGCCACGGCTGCCCTGACGCTTAATGTGGTGACCGCCGGCATTTCATTTTCCGCTTATGCTCGGGAAGGATTTTTCTCTTTCAGGCTTATTCTGCCTTTCCTGATGGTATCTATTCCTTTTGCCTACCTAGGAGCAAGTCTCAAGCTCTCGGAGAGTCAGTTTGGATGGATTCTTGGATTTGTTCTTCTGGTTAGTGCTCTGAGAATGTGGTTTTACAAATCGGCTTCAGCAAAGGAGCAAGCGGATAAGTTCGTTAAAGTGCCGCCGTTCTGGATAACCACTCCGGCAGGTGCTCTTCTGGGTTTCCTGTCCGGGGCTATCGGTATCGGTGGTGGTGTTTTTCTCAGTCCGCTTATTATTTTGATGGGCTGGGCGGATTCCAAGACTACGGCAGGTTGTTCAGCTCTCTTCATTATTTTGAATTCAATCACAGGGCTTACTGCAAGGCATCTGGGTGATAGTCTGGACTTTCAGCACATTTTGCCGCTTACAGTTTTTGCCTTGATTGGCGCCTGTCTTGGATCCTACTGGGGCGCTAAGGGCTCCACCCAGACTGGGCTGAGAAGGCTTATTGCCCTGGTTCTCTCCGCGGCGGCCTTTAAACTTTTTCTGTAGATAGCGCTTGCTATTTTCTGCCGCTTTTAATCGCTTCCACGATGAAATTAGCTGCCAGTGCCTGACGCATGCTTATATCAATTCCTGGTGCGGGATCCGGTAAGGCGTTGTTGAAAGCTCTATCGGAATTATTGTCGAAATGACCGACCAGGTGAAGAACTCTTCCTTCTCTAAAATCGAGGGTAAAGGCCAGGATTCCGAACTGGGACGGATCCGTTCTGGAAAGAAGTCGGCTTCTGGCCAGAACTCGTACCAGTTTCGGCCGGTTGACTCGCACAAGCTGACTCTTTTTATCAAGTTTCCAGAAAGCTGTGGGGGGAATGTTTTTAAAAAGGCGTGGATCCGGATCTACAACCACGGCATCAACCACACCGGAAGAGGTATAGCCTCCATTCCAGGTGACATAACCGGGGAAAGTTTTCTTTAAGACACCATCGAGAGCCCAGTCGGTGGTAAGTAGGTAGCCACCCATGCCCACGTACCTTCGAAGAGATAAAATCGCCTCTGCCGGTAAATCGCCGGCACAGTTAACAACCACCACATAGACTTTGTCTAGATTGGTATCACCCAGCTCCCGGGCCGACACTCTTTTGTGAGGGATTCCAAAAGAACGAAGGACATGGCCGGAGTCATCCCATTTGCCTTTTACTTCTATGATCGACTCTCGGTCCAGGGACTCCAGAACACCTGGATGGGTAGCGCTTAACCAGGATTTGTAGCTGGAGGGATTGACTGCTATGTCTTTCTGAGGGATGGGAATTGACGGAGCGTTTTGCATTACGTTGGCCGCGTAAGCGTCTAGACCGGGAAATTGACTCGGTCTTCTATAGTCTTTTTTGAAGGTGCTTATCGTCGCTTCCAGCGGTTTGGAAGTGTCCCTGGTGTTACCGGACTGGCTGGAGCTGGAACTATCAGGGACATCGAAAGGGCTGTCATTTTTTTGATCGGAATTTTGATAATTCGGATCCGCTTCCAGGGTTCGTGTCCTTTCAACCGGCTCGTCTTCCGGCGGTTGTCCTTCGTTTTGCCGGCCTGGTTGAATTTCGCTTACGCCTTCTTCCACCCAGTCGGAAGCAAGCCCGCCCCCGCTCAGTCCGAAGAAAATCGTTGATGCTAAGGCTATGGAGAGAACCGGTTTAAGTGCTTTATTCAATTTGAAAGACATAATCTGCAAAATACCACAGCCTTGAAAAATTTGTCGGCTCGGTGATTTTAGCATTTAAGCGTATGTCAAGAGATTCTTGGGTGTCTTGTCCAGATCTCGTCTCTAAAGTTTTCAGGCTTGCTTTCTTGCTCTGGGGTTATCTGCAGTGCCGGTATCATTAATAGAACGTCTCAAGCCGGCCAATGCTTTCAAATTGGGCATGACTATCTCTTTCATTTCCTCAAGCTCGTAGGCGCCGATCTCCCGTCTGTCATATCTTTGACAGACGTCTTCCCACAACTCGAAAAGTTGCTTGGGATCGACGGTCTCCCGTGCTTTCTTTTGAAATTCCAGTAGATTGAAAGGCTCGATGGTTCTGTTCCTCTTGATTCAGTCCCTGTTTAGAGCATGCAAATAAAATGCCGTTATGTCAAGTTATTGCTTTGTCCTGGCTTTGTATAACCATTAGTGGTGACAAAGTGGGCGGTTGCTCGACGAAAAATATGCGCTTTGTATATGGGGCGCGATTGCATTTATTCAAAACGATATTTTATCTGGTGCTACTATCCATTATTGCATTTCTTAAGAAGGGCATGGGCACTCGATATAAGATCGCGGCAAATATTTTTTGTCAGACTTTACTGATAGCGCTCAAACTGTCCGCCCAATTTGTCCAGACCGCTGAAGTCTCTTCCGCCAACTCCATAAGGCAGTCTCGTCGGTCTATAGTTCTTTAGCCAGCGGGTGCTGGGGGTGTTGGAGGTGGTGACCCTGGTCGCTGAAATTGGCGCGGAGGTAGTGGTAGTGGTGCTGCTTCTTGCTCTCTGGACAGCCTGACTGCTGTAGTCGATCTCTGTCAGCCCAGGGTATCTATGTTTGACTTGTGCTATGGCTGTTTTGGGAGCGCTTACTCTTGTGGCGGCTAGGGTTCCGGCTCTATTTTGAGTTCTGTTTTTGTATTGATTGTCACCGATGATGATACCTCTTCCATTACCTGCACGGTAAGGATTGACCGGAGGCGCGGCGGCCTTGATGGCGTCGGCTCGCAGTTTTGTGACGTCTGCCATATTGATGCCGTCAAACTTGGAGACTTTGTTCAGTTTGATAATTCGGTCGGTCATCTTTTTCGATTTTTCAAAGTCTCTGGCTTCGTAATAACGTTTGGCATACTTCATCATCACTTTTCCGGCTTCGGCACTGGTCGGTCCAAAGTCCACCTGGGCTTTTTCTATCTCTTCGTTGATCAGATTGTCTTCTTTGGTGGGAGCTTCCCAGGTCGTGAATTTCTTTGTGTCTCTACCCTGCATATAAGGATTGGAATAGTCAGGTCTGGTGGTTGATCTGTATCCGTAGCGATAGCGCGAGTAAGGGTATCTGTAAGTGTTTCTTCTGTAAGGATAGGTGTATCTTGAGTTGCTGTAAGAACGAGCCTCAGCCTTTTGTGAAGGCATAACGGGAATCAACACGAAAACCCCTGTACCGAATGCAAGCAGTACATTTAGCGACGATTTAATATATGAGCTGATCGGTTTTCTGTGTAATATAGCCTTTTCCTCTTCTCTAATCTTATCAGTTAACCTTGTTATGGCTTCTATTCTCAAGAAATTCTAGAATAGAACCCCTGGGCTTAAAAGGAAAGTGAAATCCGTGCGGCAAAAACTGTTATTCATTCATTTGATTGTCGCTATACCACTAGCCCTGTATCTGCTTGCCGACTCAACCACCCTAGCTCAGATTGTGGAGAAGCCCAGGTTAAAGGAGCCGGTGAAGCTCGAAGCTCTGATTCCCAAATTAGACACCTCCAATCCGGAGGAAGCAAAACTGCTCAAGGGTGGGATAAGCGATACATATAATCCGGAGATTCTGGAAATTCCCAGAAGCGGTTCGGGAAAAGTCTATGAAGTTGGACTCAAGCTCTACAACCAGGGCGACTACAACCGGGCTCTTAACGCTTTTAAGCTGGCTATGATAAGGGCTGCTAAGTTCGGACTTAACGATCCCAGGGTCAAGAACGCAAAGGCGGCGATTAAATCCACGGAAGCAAAAATGAATATGCAGGCTCGCCTGGGATACAAGACCGACGCCAAAGAGAGCAACTCTCTTATCGGAAAGGTTGAGAAAGTTTTTCAGCCTTCACTGGCATGGTTAGGGGGGCTTCGAGAAGGGGACAGAATAAAGAAGTCTCGAATAGAAAATGATTTGATCAAGTTGACCGTGACCAGGAAAGGGAAAACATACCAGATTAGCCTCAAGCTCGGAAAAGCAAAGAGCATAGATCTGAAAGCGATGGTCGCTAAAAAGGGAAATGTCACCGGCTTCGGTGGTCCATTGGACGGCGGTGCGGTGGAGTACGCGCCCATAAGAAACATAGCTGTGGTGGAGAAGAGTGAGAAGCTTCTGGCTTCTTATGATTGCGCGCTTCTGATAGATAATTCCGCCAGCATGGGCGATGTTCTGGTTGCCTCTGGAGACGGCACTATGAATTTGACAAAGTGGGATTGGTGCAAGAGAAACTGTCTTACTTTCTCCTCCCTCACCGGCAAGTATTTCCCCCGGGGCATAACATTGGTGCCCTTCAATTCGCAGTTTGCGGTTGCTAGAAATGCCGGCTCCAGAGAGATAACTAAAGTGTTCGATAGCCTGAAACCCCAGGCCGGCACTAATATCGCCGGACCTCTTGCTTTTGTTATCGATGACTATTTTCAGAGAAGATCCAGGGGGAGCGCGAAGCCGATGGCGATTGCGGTTATGACCGACGGCGAAGACTCGTTTTCCATCATAAGAGACGTGATTGTGGATGCCACCACTCGAATGAAGCACCCCCGGGAGATTAAGATTACGTTTCTCACCATCTCTAACAGGAGCTTCGGCTCACCTACATTGAAGGCTCTCGATGACAAACTTCTCGATGTTGGCGCAGCCTACGATATCGTTGACACAAGAAGTTTTGCCGAACTGGAAAAATATGGTTTGACCAAGATGATAGTGGCCGCGCTGGTGGAAGGAAAAGCGGAAGGGAAGTAAATTTTTTCCTTAAAGACCCCGACGGACTCAGTAAACTGAGTCCGCCCCTTTGTCAGAAAAGCTATTCGAGATCAAATTACCGGTTGGTGGTTTTTGTTGATTCCGCTGGTTCGTAAAAGAGATCTTCGGCCCACTGTCTTATCTTCGGGAAATTAACCCTGAAAGAGTCAACACATTTGCAGAAGAAGTCCTTTTGATTCGGAGGATTAACACAAGTCTTTTGCATGGTTCTCAGCTCGGCCACGTTGAGTGGTTGAATAGATTTGAGCGTGTAATATCTACCAAACTGAGATGTGACTCTGGACTTGTGTGACATTTGGGAACCTCGGACAACGAGTTTGATCTCGATAGTCCTATCCTAAAAAATGTTTGTGGCATATTTGTGGCATGGAGAAGAAAAACAGAAAAAATTCCGAGAACCTGAATTTTAGTGGTTCCTTCTTATTCCGGCGCCACAAGTTTGTATCCCACTCCATGGACGGTACCCACCATGGAAGGTTTTCCTTTCTCGTCAATTTTTTTTCTCAATCGTTTTATATATGTACGGATCGTCTCCGGGGAAGCTTCCGAATCGGAAGACCAGACCCTGTCTAGAAGAGCGTCGGCGCTGAATACCTGATTTGGATGTCTCATGAAAAAGGAGAGAAGGGCAAACTCTTTTGGTAAAAGCTCTACCAACTCTCCGTCCCTGGTGACTTCGTGGGAGGTGGTATCGAGCATTATAGGTCCCACTTTTAATACGTTTCCACTAAAAGGCGTCGGCCGTCTCAATAGAGCACGAATTCTGGCAGATAGTTCTTTTAACTCGAAGGGTTTGGTCAAATAGTCGTCGGCACCGGCATCAAGTCCGGTTTCTTTTTCGTCCACGTCTTTTTTTGCTGTCAGCATCAGAATGGGAGAGCGGCCGCCTTTGCTTCGATACTGGCGACAGACATCGACTCCGCTAATGCCGGGCAATACCCAGTCGAGAATAAGAACATCAAACGGATAGACGCGAATTATGTCCAGCGCTTCTTCTCCGCTGCCGGCCACCTCGACCACATGATGCTCTCGGGACAGCCAGGCGCTGACCATATCCGAAATATCCGACTCATCTTCTACTAAAAGGATTTTAGCCATTTCAGCTATTAAAAAGGACGACTATCGCAGCTATTTAAATCATACCCGTTCGACGAGCTTCTAATAGATTTTCCAGAATTTCATGGGCGATGGGAGATCTACCATTGTCTGCGGAATAATTAATAAGTAATCTCTTCAATATCCCATTCAATAAAGTTCCTTTTTATGGCAGATACACCAGAAATCAAGTCCGATAATGATCAGCTTCCGAAAGTCTCGCAGACGGAAGCAGATAGCGCCATTTTAGAAGATGGTCTCTCTTTAGTTCGGCTCACCGAAACGGACAAGGAAGAACGAGTTGGAGTGGCTAAACCGGCTGATTCCCTTCTTGGAGAGGGATTGTATTCAGCTGCTTATTCACTTCATTCTGCCGGGAAGGGCGTTTTACAGCTGGCCGGTCAAGAAGATTTGATTGGAGAAATGGATATTCCAGCACCGGCGGAGTTCGGCTCTGCTCGCTGGCATGCGCAACAGGTTGGCGGAGCCGCCGGCATCATTGCTCCATTTATGCTTACCCACAAAGGCGTTCAGATGGCGAGCCGCAAGATTGCCCCCACACGAATGGGGGCAGGTATCGCCAGGTATCTGGATACACCGGGGAAAGTGGCCATCGCAGAGGGTGCTATTGCCGGTGGTACTTTTGAATTTCTAGCCAAGCCAACCCAGGAAGGCGACAGTATCTGGACCAGACCGAAAAACTTTGCGGTTGGTGCCGCCACCTTCGGCACCCTGACCGCTTCCACCATAGGCATCAAGTCATACGCCAGCGGACTTTCCAGACCGATGGCCCAGAGAATGTTAGGCAACAATCTCACCGCCAACACGCTCTCCGGCGTGCCGGCTGGTTTTGCTCATACACTCTCCCATGACGTGATGTACAAGGGAACAGATTTTTCCAAATATTCCGGATTGCAAGACTATGGTAAAAACGCTTATACCTTCGGTGTAGTCGGTCTTGGTCTCGGACTTAAAGATGTGGGTGTCGCCGGAGCCAAGAAGGCTCTGGGAATTGAAGAAGCTCCTGGATTCCATGCACTAGTGGAAAAAGGAGAAGCGAATCGCTCTGCCAACGAGCGTCTTCTTAGCGGTCTGCGCGTGGACATAAACGCCGAGGCTTTCAAGCCGACTGAGTCGCCGGTGGCAGCTGAGAGAGCACCGAGTCTTGCCGAGCAGGCTAGAGCTCTTGTTGAAAGGGTTGTACCGGAGAGACCTGTGGACCGGGCTGTACTGGAGAATACGGTTCTAGCCGGATCGGATGGTGCCAAGACCGGTGAAACATTCAAGGTCTATGATGTACCCCAGGAGGTGGCTCCCCGGGTCAAGGAAGGATTCTCCAGGGCTCTGGAAGCTGTTAAAACCGGCTCGGAAGCAAAGGCTGGTGAATTTCTTGAATTTGCCGCAGACCCAGCAAATGCCCCTGCCGCCAAGTTCATTATTGAAGCTGCCCATATCAAAAACGATCCAGTCTTAATTGATCTGGTCGGTAGGGTCTATCAATTGTCTCCGGAAGTAAATTCCGCTCTGCGTGGAGAAGCGCTCGCCAAAGCTGCTTCCGACTCAAATGCTGCTGCTCCGGTGAAAGAAGCTTTTGTCGAATGGGCAAGAACCGAGGGCGTAAATGATGGTCACGGCCTGATTCGTATGGGACAGTCCCTGGGTAAACCGGAAATCGCTCAGCTTGCCATTGAAACTTATAGAGGTATCGAAGGCTCTCCGCTGGCGAAAGAGATTAGAATGGGCGAGTCCATCGCCGAGTTAGCCAACAAACATGCCCGGGAGTACAAAGAGCCTGGTGAACCGGTGGAACCTGTTCCGGGAACGGAAGCCCATATCGCGGTGCGGGAAGCTTCGGCGCGGCTTGCCACAGAGACCGTGGCCGGGCGTTTGAGGCGTCAGGTTGATCCTGCCAAAGAGGTGGACGCCGAGACTTTTAATTTTGAACGATTCAATGAGCGAATGGTTGAATTCGATCGCGGTCTGGAGATGCTTAATCGTGCTCATAGAGAAGGCACTGAGATAGATACCGCGAAACTTACTGAGTATGCCCAGGGTGATGGTGCTAGAGTCGGTAAGGCTTTATTAGAATGGTCCTATATTGTCGACAATCCAGGCATGGTCAAGGCGCTGGAGAAAGCCTACGGCTTCGACTACAGTCAGTCTAAGGTGATTGAGGGGGAAGCGCTGGCGAGAGCCTCTTTGCGAGAAGGCGCTCCTGACACGCTCTTTGATAGGTTTGTTGAATACACTAAAAATGACGGAGTCAATGTCGGTGACTATCTGCTTTCTGAAGCAGTAAGCGCCGGAGACCCTGTAATGGAGCACGCCGTGGTCATCGGCTATGCCCACGCTCCTAATTCGCGTCTTGGTGCGTCGATGATGAAGGGCGTTGAGCTAATTGATGCCGCCGCCGGCAAGACCAACCGTGAAGGTGAGGCTGTTGAGACTTCTACTTATAGCCGGGAAGCGACCGAGTCCCTGGTCGAATTTGCCATGGGAGAAGGCGCCCATTTAGGTCGTGCCCTTGAGAAACTGGTGGAAGTGTCCGATGCGGATCCTAGAGCCACCACCGCTCTTAAGGAAGCCTATCTTTTCGCCCAGAATCAAGGACGAAGAGATGTGGGTGACGCGCAACTTCGAGACCTCCGATATGATACCGATGTGATGGAGCCGTTTTTCGATCTGATTTCGAGGGTGCCCAGTAATCCAGCTGAATATGCGGCTTTCAAGGCGCAGGTGCTCGACTTTATCGCTCGCAATCGTCGTGAGATTACAAATCCTGACCAGCCGGATCGAGCTATAGAGACCGGTTATCACATAGAAACAAATCCGAACAGCCCGAACTTCGGCAAGAATATCTTCGAGATCATCGCTTCGGAGTCCGCTTATAGCTCGGTAGCCGGACCGATAGATTATTACTTCAGAACTAATAATGGTCTCGGTAAATTCCCTGAAGTTAAGGCAATAGAATATGAGTACTCGGAAGTAGGACCGGGTGGTGAAGCGGCTCCTCGCTCTCTTCGCTACCAGGTAGACAAAGTGTTCCCTGAATTCGAAGCCTCTACCGGTGGTGACAAGCTCTTTAAGGCCCATGAACTGGCAGATATGATTTCCGGTATGACACCGAAACAGTTCCGGGAATGGATGGCTTACGGCCAGACAAAGGTTGAGGGCAGCGAGTTGACTAACTTCGACCGAATGGGAATTGCCGGAGCCAAAGTTTTGAACCGGCCAGAGTTAGTGGAAGCGGTAAGAAATGATACTACTGGTGATGGTGCGCTGAAGAGCTTCAAAGATATGCTTGTGCCGGAGAAGGCTGCCGGAGAAGTTGAAGCTGTACCTGATTGGATGAACCAGCATATCTCCATGAAACTCTCCGTGGCCCGGGCCCGATTGGGAGAGAACGCTACTCCCGGTCAGATATTGAAAGAAGCTTTACCAGAATGGCTGGTGCAGCAAGTAGCCGGTGGGAGAGTGCGCCCCAACGAGGAAGGATTTATCCGGTATGGTGACTTGAATCCTGATCTGGTCCAGGTTTTAGACGGAGTGAGAACCACCGAGCCAAATCTATTCAATAAGTTAGTCAAGCCCCAGGAGGCTCCTAAGCCGGAAACTCTTCAACAGCGATTCGACCGACTGGAGCGCATGCTGGCTCTGGAAGGACCGGGTGCGACCGAACTGGCCACCAGACTGAGAGAATTGGCTGGAGACAATCCTAGAAATGTCGATCCTATAATCTTCCGCCTCAATCCGGAGCGCTCGCCCCAGGAGTACCGGGAGCTTGTGGAAATTGTCGCTGAAGGCGCCAAGAGTCTCGATGACGTGGCTCTTTTGATGAAGATCATCAATGAAGGTAATAATCTCCATCGCGCTAAGAACCCCAGGGATAGGAACCATAGACCTGATATTACCGATCGCGATGTTCAAGTAAACCAGGAGCTTGCTATCTCCATGGTTAACGAGATGGCCGGCAATTCGGCCCGGCACGGAAGAGCCCTTGAACTGGCCGACGGTTTGATCCAGGGACGATACAGGCCACCCAGAAATGACGGCGGCAGACCTGGCGGCGGAAGATTTGATAATCGTTCCGGTGGCCGGAGAGATCGAGGCGGAAGCAAAGATGAAGGTGGTGGGAGGCCTGGCCGCCGATAGAAATACAAAGGGTGACAGGGGGCGGTCCCGAACCCGACCGGAATCTAAACCGCCAGAGCAATTGAAAACCGCGCCGCCTGAACCGGTGGTTCCGGAGGCTAAACCTGCCGAGGTAGCCGTGGAACAGGGCAAGAAGACCGGTGGAGAGGACGGAAGCGCGAATAAAGCTGCTGAAAAACCTGCTGAAAAACCGGCACAGAAAGAAAAGCGTGGCGGCGGAAGGGACATCAGCGAGCTTGCTAAAGAGGTGGACTGGGATAATGCTCCGGAGACGGAGATGGCAAGACTTTTGCGCGAAGCATTGGAAGCAAAGCAAGGGAAAGATAAGTAAGAATTAGTAAGAGTTAGTCCCGGGGTACATATACGCCACATATTTTCCGTAAGATATCAAGCTATATCTAAATTGAAGTCTAAGCAAATCCCCTTTTGATTCGATTTTCATAGCCGTTTCTTTCCTTACTAGAGGAGGTATACTCCTGTGTCTAGTTCCCTTGATAGTGTGAAAAACACAGACAAGATTGCCTTTCAGGACATGCGTGTCTCCGACCAGGCAACCGAAGCCCTGCGAAGGGATGCAATTTCCGATGAAGGCTTTGGCAAATTGGGAGGTAGTGGTTCTAGCTCCGGCAATCAGGGCTTTGACCAGAGTGGTCAATTGGACTGTGCCGGAGGATGACCCTTCTAGCACAATCGCGCAGGTTGCGTGATCAAGAATTTGTCCCAGAAGTCTATAGACCTGAATGAAGCCGCTTCCCGAAATTGGGGAGCGGTTTTTAGTTGGGGTCTTATTAAGAGCTGTTATGTTGATAATCCTTTATCCAATTACTTTGTCTTATATCTGGGTATGTGATCGAAGAAGCTAGTAGGCTTATATTTTCAATTCGGGTTGTGTTCTAGCCTGGAGCCTGAGGGGCGGCAGTTGAGTAAGTCCAGTAAGCAGTGGGTGATGTACAAGGATTCTGCGTTGCAGTCCCTTGAAAGTAAGCAGTACGATAGCGCCGAGTCATCTTTGATCGCCGCGCTGGAAGAATGCCAGGACTTCGGAGAGACCGACGCACGCAGTTTGCTCACCATGGAGAAGCTGGCGGAGTTGTACTGGTACGTGGCTAATTTTGAGCAGTCACGGATTTTTTGCGAGCAGCTGGTCAGTCTGCACAAGCACAACCATTCATTAAGCCGCACCAGTTTTCTTGCCTTTTCCATAAATCTGGCCATGCTATACCATGTCTCAAAAGATCTGGATAAGGCTGAAAAACTCTATAGAGAGACCATGGGTCATGCCGACCAGATGTTCGGTGCACAGCATATGTGCTCCACGAAAATTCGTAGCCTCTATGCCGATCTACTTCTTTCCAGGGGCAATGCTGCTGCCGCCAAACAGCTTGGAGTGAATTCTAAAGTAGTCACCATGGGCGATTGGATAAGTAGCACCGCTCTTAAGCTCCCCAAATCTGTGGAAGAGGCAGTTCCTGTAGAGAGGCAGGTTGCCACCGGCACCAATAAGCAGGTGATGTTGCTTTCAATAACCCAACCCCAGGCGGAAGCAATTTATCAGAGCAATATGGAGAGCGCCAAGATTGCCGAGCGAAATGGTGCTTTTTCATTTGCCGACTGTCTCTACGACATCAATCTGAATATTCTCAAAAAGTTCGGCGTGGGAGGACAGGTTCTATCCGAAGCTTACGAGCGAGTATCGAACGTAAAGCAGAAGATGGGTATGGTCAAAGACGCCATCGAGTACTACATGGAGTCTCACAAAATCAAAGAGATGTCCCTGGGTAGTAATCACCCGGTTACCGCCAATTCCTTCGGTCAACTCGCCAACTATTACTATCAGATCTCAGATTATGAAAATGCTGAGCCGCTGGCGAAAAAGTGTGCCGACCTTTATGAAAAGGTCCATGGACTGGTTCATCCTGAGGTGGCCTGTGCTCTTCACAACCTGGCTACTCTTTACCACGTTCAGCGGAAGTATGAGCATGCCGAGCAGATTTATAAAAAATCCCTGGATATTAAGAATCAGGTGTTTGGACCAGAGCACCCTGAGACTAAGCGCTTGATGAATTCTTATGCCGAATTGCTTGCCCAGACGAGCGAAAAG
>JAUIJG010000131.1 GCA_030431355.1 bacterium | reverse complement strand
AGCGGGTAGGGATAAAAATTGAAGGTCAGCCAGGAAAGACCGGCAAGAGACACCAGAAGCAGAGCAGGTATGCGCGCAAACCAGCTCTTGCTCTGCCAGATCATAGCTAGAAACTCACCGGAAATTATAGAAGCCAAAACAAAAAATGGCACAATATATCTCTGCTCCGGCAGATTACTGGAGAGAATAAGCAAAAATCCGATTCCCAGATTAGAAGCAAACAAAAGGCTCAGGTTCTTCGCCCTGCGATAGATAGCCCACGGCAGAGCCAGGACAAAAGTCCCCAGAAGAAGGGGAGACATAGAAGATGAGAGGCCGGCAAGATAACCGGAACCATTTCTGATGATATTGGCGAGCAATCCGGAATCTTCAAAATGGGTAGTATTGCGAGCATTGAACCATTGCAGAGTCTCAAAATTGGGAACCAACCATAAGAGCAAAAATGTGGCAGCCAGAGATCCGGCAACAATCAGCTGAATGGTACTCCTCCATTCTCTGCGATAGAGGAGTTGACAGAGGATGAACAAGCAAGGAAAGAATAGAAAAAATGCTGCCACTTGCTTGGAAGCGGCGGCCATGCCGATGGCGCACCCCAGAGCGAGCGAACCTATCCAGGAAGGGTTCTTAGCGAAGAGAATGATGGTATGGAACGCAAGAGAGTAAAAAGCCAGGTAGGTGTAATCTAAATAAGTCATGTGGCTTAGGCGACACACCAGAGGATAAGAATTCAGGATTAGAACAGCAAGGAATGCGGATAAACGACATTTGAAGAGCTCGTACGCGATGGAGAACACGGAAAAGGCGATGACCGCAGAAAAGAGAACCGCAGTCGCTTGCTCAACAAGCAACCCCTTTCCAAGAAAAGTTTTCAAAAGACCGAAAACGGCATGAATCTGGGGCGGATAACAAAAATTCACCGTCAAAAGACTATGCCACCAGGCAGAATCCAATAGATGAGGATGTCTGAAGAGTTCCCGATACTTGAGCGAATCAAGCACATGGCTGGCGCCATCCCAGTAAGGCCAGGTGTTATCGAGGCAATACCAGAGAGTAAGCCCAATCGGAAAGATTAGGGTGGCAAGCAGTCGAGGTTTGTCTTTAATCCCCAAGCCGGAATGTTCCTCGGCAGTGGATACCGAAGCGGAGATGGGGGAAGATGTTTTCTCAAGGGTTGCCATTGTCTGCGATGCCGCCAGATATTAATGACGAAACAGTTTTCAAGACAATGACAGAACACCTAAACTGACTACAACCTTGACCGGTTTAAGATCAGCCTGGCACAGCTTAAATTGGCCTCACTCTAAAACACTATCTATGTTGGGAAATTTCCAGATCCTGCCCAACAGCGCCGAATATCATCTTCAATCGAAGGTTTTCTTGATTATAGAATTCTCAATTAGATTCTCGCCCTGGCCGGCCTTTCCGCTTTTTGATGCCTCTAATTGGCTGCGCCACTTATCCGGAAGAGTTTTATCATTCTCAAATTGCATTCCCTTCTCTTCCACCAGAGCCAATAAATGGTCGATGCTCCTCACAGGAATGAGCGTTCCCTCCGGTGAAATCATCACATAGAGTCCATCGACTTTGTAGGTAGCAAGAACCATATCACCGGGAGCATCTAGGACTCTGTCACGGAAGAATTTAAATCGGTCGCCGACGACACCACCATTAATATCATTTCTGCCGAGCTTGAGACGAATCATATTTTGAAAATCCCATACTCCATCAAATACGGGAGACTCATTCACATAGCGCGGTACGTTTATAAGAAGAAGCGAACTGGCAGACTTCAATCTCTCTTCCTGCTTCTTAACGCAGCTTACTATCTGTGATTGCACCTGCCAGGAAAGGATATAGGGCTTGGCCAGAGCCCAGTTCGCCACCACAAAAATCAAAACCAATGGAAGAGAAGTTACAGATAGAGAAGCAAGGAATCGACCTCCTGATGAACCGACAGCCAGCTTTAGCCACAAGCAGAAAGCCGAAAAAACGAAAGCAAGCCCTACCGTGGCGCCGGCATTGACCCTGTTCACCAGGGAGTCAAAGGTGGGACCGTAAGAATCGTTCAAACCGAATATCGTGTAAGAGACCAGAACAGCAATTGCTCCAATCAATGACAATGACACCGGACTCAATGCAAGCTCTTCCCCTTCATCTACTCTTTTAATAACGTGCGAGATGGAGATTGCGCCACCCAGAACAAGAAGAGAAAGAACAAGCAAAATCCAGGATACCGGTTGCAATCCTTCTGCTAACGCCTGTCCAGCCCGGGAGAGAAAGAAGGAGAAACTGGTCCAGGGAAGATTCAAGGCGACTCCAGCGCCTAGCGTGGATAGCATCAAGGAGAGGTCGAGTTTCACATTGTGCATCCAGGCTTCTGCTAGAAGAGGAACAATGAAACGCAGATAACCAAGCTCTATTAGAAATGCTAGCGACAGAGCTCCGGTGCAGAGGAGGCTATTTTTGATAGGCGAATTGCTGAGCCGAAGGCTTAAGGTAAGAACAACTAAAACATTGACCGCCCCCAGTGGAAGAAATACCTCGTAGTTGAGAAGACTTGCCAGAAATAAAATCCCGGAGACGGCATGCAACCATTTTTTGTCTCTTAAAACAGCTTCTATATCTGCCAGCAAAGAGCCGAGATAAAGAATCATGCTCATGCCGACCGAGCTGCAAACCACCCAGTAGTGGGTGGAATTATGGCTGGGATAAATAAGAAAAAGTATCGAAGTGACCAGGGCAACCGGCATGCTGCGAGTTAGTCGGTGCAGGCAAAAGTAGAGCAGCCAGGCAGACAGGACTTCCAGAATCAGGTTGAAAACATGATAGCCCAGGGGCTTTAATCCGAAGAGCTTGAACATCAACATAAAGTGAAGGGCTTCTAGAGGTCTTTTCACAACCCGGGGATCAGCGGAAAAATAATAGTTGAACAGTTCAAAAAAATTTTGGGGACCGCGAGCCAAAGTATTGAGCATCACCCAGTCATCAAGATAAAAGCCGACATGCTTTATTCCCGGAAAGAAATTAATGGCTGCCATGGCGACAAGGCAAACTAAAGCAAACACGCCTCCAGCAAAAGGGAAAAGCCTCTTGCTATCGCTTGCAGCCTTTTCATTCTCGACCCTAGTGGTGTTGATAACCCGCGTCTCCAGCTCGTTTCAAGTAAGCTTACGAAGTAAACCAAGGACCGACTTAGAATAAAACATGTCGATCTTTTGCTAAGCTCGATTCTAACCAGGAATGGTGATTCAGTATTAGTTTATGAAAGATTACTTCATTAGAGGCGTTCAATGTCGGCAGTTTCTATGGACGGAGACAATTATTGTTCAGTGCAAATAAACTCTCCCCGTGTCCCCTGATATCCCCTGGGATCTTTTGAAGGCTTCTCCGGCATTGCTTCGACTGGCTTCAATCATTTTTCTGATTTCCTTGGCCCTGAGACTGGGGTTTGCGTTTTTTGACGGACATCAGGTACTTTTCAATGCTTGCGATGCCTCGGAATACATAGACAAAGCTTTAGAGCTGCAATCTTTCGCCGCAAAACCAGCCTCATTCTGGTGGGACAGCCTGGGATGTCTTCTTGGTACTCTGCCACCGGAAAGGTCTGCTTCGATTACGGACAGCTATAAAAGCCTCGAGGAGCTATGCCGTCGCTCCGGTCCTCTCTTTCCTCTATTCATTTTTCTCACCTGTCTTGCCGGTGGTGGCACCGTAAGCCAGACAAACCTGGTCATGCCGGTACTGGTCCAGTGCCTTATGTCGGCCACGGTGCCAGCGCTACTCGTATATATAGGTACAAAGCTCTGGAATCTAAAAATCGGAGTTATTGCCGGACTGCTGGCAGCTTTTTACCCTGGCTTCATCATCAATTCCGCAAGACTTCTCTCAGAACCTTTTGCTTCGTTCTGGCTTTTGCTCGCCCTTGCGATGATCCTGAGAATCAATTCTCAGAAGAGAACAAGTTGTTTTTCAGCATTTGTTTCCGGATTAAGTCTGGGCTTTATGCAACTCTCTAGATCCGCTCTTTCTCTGGTCACCCTCCTGTTTATATTCTTCTCCCTGATTCAAAATAAATTTGAACTGAATAAAAGGAAGCTGGCAAATATGCTCTTCCTGATACTCGGACTTGCCGGGCCCATAGTAGCTTTCATTAGTTTGCAGTTTCTTGTTACAGGCAAACCGGACCTGATGGTTGACCGACTTTCTCGATACAACCTCTTCGTGGGTATGAACCTAGAAAGCCACGGCTGGCTTGTCTACCCCTATCCGAATTTCACCGGCGTGGTGGACAGCAGTCATTTTGAAATTCTCCGAGCAAAAATTGAGCAAGCACCCTGGCGCTTTCTATCCTTGATCATGGATAAGCCGCCCAGACTTTTCGCCTTTCCCTGGAATGACTTCAAAACTCCCATGGGACCGATCCCGTTCTCATTGCAGGTAATCTACCACCAGCTCTGCCTCTTCTTCGCCTTAGTAGGCCTGTCCCTCGGTGTTTTTTACAAGGACAAATCAAAAGGAGAGGAGAACACTGAAAAGCTTATCGGAAGACTTCTCTTGCTCTTGGTCATCCTTCTGCATTTCTCTTACATGGCCTTCATAACCTTGCCACGCTATGCTCTCACGTCAATTCCAATTGTTCTACTCTTCGCGGCAGCTGGAATTTTTATCCTGGTTAAAGAGGCAAAAGACAGCAAGAACAAAAAAATCTTCTTTCTCTTCGGCTCCTCCGCATTAATCCTGTTTCTTTCGTCTAGGGGCAATGCCACTGCTCTTTCCCTGGCAATTTTACCGGCTCTTCCCGTCCTCGCAGCTCTAGTAATTTGCTCTATAGCCAAATTCGCGACCGGCGTCGGTGCGTTCCTCGCACTATATTTGATATCAAAGAAGAAAGAGCTTTACAGTTTTGGGTCAAGAATATGCGTCATCATCATTGGTGCTATTACGATTCCCCTGGTATCACTGCCCCTAAACGCATACGGAAACCCCTATGAACTTAGCAAAGAGACCGGAGACAAAACTGTCTTACTGGAACAGTCCGTCACTCCACCACCGAACAAACAAAATGCCAAGCCTGGCCCGTACTATCTTCTTATTGATGGAGAATGCATCAGTCCTTCTTCAATTGGCATAAGCGTCAACGGCAAAGCGGTGACTGAACCGCCCATCCCGCTCATGCCTTTTGTTCAGTATGATCATCCCTTCCACACAAAAAAAGATGGAACGGTAACCTATGATCTGGAAGCGATTGTACACTCGATAATGCACGCTGCAGGCGGAACCAATATGGATCTCAGGCAGTGGTTCTTGATTGAGGCACCTGCTGAATTAGCTCCTGACAATCAGGACATTACCGTCAAACTTGAATGCTACGGAGGCAAGCGAGCCCGGGTTTTCGGTTCCTACATTACTAAAAAGAACCAGGTCATCTTGCCCGGCTTTTACCAATACTCTTTTGAAAAGGCTTTCTACGGAATCGAAAATCCTTATGGGATTTCGGACATCAGATATAGCTCGAAGCTTGCTCTCCACGAAACCAATGCAAAATCCGGTTCAAAGAGACTTGCCTACAATATCCGCCTCTATGAAGGTCCGAATTCAACAGAAACTATTACCGACACCCTGAACAAAAAGACCAAGGTTGTTGAGGTAAAAGAAAGTAAAGGCGGCACCATAGAGTTGAAGCTTTCTAACTTCTCAGCTTTCTCGCAAATGGAGCATAAGAAGCCTGCTCTTTTGAAAACGAAGGTAGAAGTTGATTCGGCGGAAGAAGGGATCCTGCCTGTGATGATAGAGTGCGAATTTACTGGCCAGAATTCGAAAGGCGACAAGTTTAAATACATATCACCCTGGGTTCCATCAAGATTTTTCCTGGATAAAGGCAAAAATATGATCTCTTTCTGCGTTCCTGTCATGCCGGACCATCTCGGAGGCTCCTTAACTAACGCTCGTATTGCAATAACGCCTGGCGGTCCTTCCATAAGCAATCAATTTCTCGGTGTTCGTAAAGACCGATTAAGCGCCCATGGAGTACGCTTCCAGAGACTATCCATGGGTATGGAATCCCTTAATCTACCAGTGCCCCTATCGAAAGGGCGAATTTTTTGAATACCCTGGTGATGTTATTTTTGGTTTTTCTCATGTCTGAATAACATTGACCGTGATAACATCTTGGGAACCTTAAAGAGTGTGTAATGACCGCCGAGCTTCAAACACGACCATCCCAGAAGAATCAGACGCCGGGTCTCCAGCCCGCGGACAGGAAGCTTGAACCGAGCGTACTGTCAGGTCTTCTCAATCTCTGGAATTTGCGCAGCCTCACCAAACTTATGGTGGAGCGCGACTTTGTTGGGCGCTACAAAGGCTCTCTTCTCGGCGCCCTCTGGCCCGTGCTCAACCCACTGGGACACATGATTCTTTATACCTTTCTGTTCAGCATGATTCTCAAAGTCAGATTCGGAGACAGCGCCAGCACCTCAAATTTTGCTCTTTATCTGATGTGCGGTCTTCTGCCCTGGACAGCCATGGCGGAAGCAATAGCCAGCTCCACAACAAAAATACTGGAGATGCCGAACCTGGTAAAAAGAGTGGTTTTCCCTCTGGAGATTCTTCCTTTAGTCAGCACCATTTCCGCCTTCACCAGCGGAATAATATCAATTTTGCTTCTCTGCGTGGTGGCATGCATTTTCACCCAGTCAGTGCCCTGGACCCTGCTTCTTATTCCGATAGTGCTTGTGCCTCAGTTTCTCTTCGCTCTGGGTATATCCTGGCTATTAGCCAGTCTCGGTGTATTTGTCCGGGATAGCAAGCATATTGTCGCCCTCGGCCTTTCGGCCTGGATGTATGCCACACCTGTTGTATACCCATCCGAGATGCTACCGGAAAACTTCAAGTGGTTGCTCACTGCCAACCCCGTTGCCGGCATGATCAACGACTATCGCAGGCTGATTATTGAAGGCAGTCTTCCTGAATTGGTGCCTTATCTCACCTACACCGGAATCTCTGTAATCATGTGTTATATAGGGTTTTCCTTCTTCTATAAAACCAAGAAAAGTTTCGCGGATGTTATGTGATGTTTATGCTTGACACTAAAACTGATATCAAAAGCAGCCTGGTTATTGAAGGTTTGTCAAAGAAGTACCAGATCTATGACAGGCCTACGGACAAGCTCAAAGAGATCCTCTGGAGAAACACCAGATGCTTCCACCGAGAATATTGGCCGATTAGAAACTTCAACTACTCTTTTCAGCATCACACCACAGCTCTTATCGGTCCCAACGGCTCCGGTAAATCCACTTTATTACAGTTGATTGCCGGAGTTTTGCAACCAACCGAGGGCAAAATCCACACCGAAGGAAGAATCACCGCTATTCTTGAACTCGGAGCATGCTTCCAGGCGGAGTATACAGGCAGAGAGAACGCCGTTCTTTATGGAATCATCCTGGGGATTCCGAAAGAGGAGATGGAATCAACACTTGATGAAATCGCCGACTTCGCGGAAATAGGCGAATTTTTCGACCAGCCTATAAAAACTTACTCCAGCGGTATGGTAGTGAGACTGGCATTTGCCTGCGCCACCATTGTGGATCCCGACATTCTGCTGGTGGACGAAGCTCTCTCCGTGGGAGATACCTATTTCCAGACCAAGTGCAAAGAACGGATCAAAGAGATGCAGAGGAATGCCAAAACAATTATCTTTGTAACCCACGACATGCAGGCGGTACACGACTTCTGTCAATCGGCAGTTCTCCTCAATGGTGGCGCCATTGTGGCAGAGGGAGATTTGGATAAGGTTGTTCCTCTTTATGAAGAAGTAACAGAAGCCTCGACCCGGAAAACCTTCACCAGACCGGAATCCGAAAACCTATAAATAATTTCAAAGGTAGACTTGACAATCGCCTGCTAAGATCTTTGCTTCTCGAGATCATGATAGAGAACAATGCTTTTTAATAGCGTCTCTTACCTTGTATTTTTCCCATGCGTGTTCGCGCTTTACTGGCTGCTTCCTGGCGGTAAACCTCGACAGGCCGTTTTGCTTATAGCCAGCTATTTTTTCTACATGAGTTGGCTACCTCAGTACGGGCTGCTTCTAGCTGGATTGACGATAGCAAACTATTTCCTTGGTCTTGGTCTGGCCCGCTGGCGCGAACAGTCCAAACCGATATTTGCTCTGGGACTGATTCTCAACCTGGGTGCTCTCTGCTATTTCAAATACGCGAATTTCGTTCTCCAGTCCATAGAAGACCTCGCCGGTAGCTTTGGTGTGATGCTCGGCTTCCAGACCGCACCCCTGGATTTCCCCACCCTGAATATCATTCTGCCCCTGGCCATCTCCTTTTTTGCTTTTGAATTTATCCACTACCTTTTCGATATTTACCGGGGCGATAAACCGATTAAAAACCCCCTTGAGTTTGCCCTTTTCGCTTCATTTTTCCCTTCATCCATAGCAGGACCCATAAAACGCTATCAGGATTTCATAGAAAAACTTGAGAAAAATCCGGTCCTCAACACCGCCATTTTCAATAGCGGCATGGCGCTACTGCTACAGGGACTTTTCAAAAAAGTGGCTTTGGCAGACAACCTCGCCGTGGTTGCCAATCAGGGATTTCAACATTCCACCCAACTGGGCACCTATGAGTCCTGGATTGCCGTGCTTGCTTTCACGTTCCAGATTTATTTCGACTTCTCCGGCTATACCGATATGGGTAGGGGCTCCGCCCGACTGCTAGGCATAGAGCTGCCCCGCAATTTCAATCTTCCCTATATCGCCAGAGACCTGTCTGACTTCTGGAAACGTTGGCACATATCGCTTTCCACCTGGTTGAGAGACTATCTGTACATTCCCCTGGGCGGTAATAGATGCTCCGACACAAGAAAGAATTTCAACCTTCTGATCACAATGCTTTTAGGAGGACTCTGGCACGGAGCCGCCTGGCATTTTGTAGCCTGGGGAGCCCTTCATGGAATGGGCTTGATTGTCTCCCATGGTTATAGCAGCCTTGCAAAGAATGTAAAAAGCCTGACCTCCTTCCATCAAAGTTTGATCGGCAAAGGTTTCAGCATCGCCCTCACTTTCCTTTTTGTGGTCGTCACCTGGGTTTTCTTCCGGGCAGAGACAGTTCCCCAGGGCATACAGATTCTCAACTCCATGGTATCCCCGGGTAGTTCAAGCGTACTCGCTGATACGATAAAAGCCTCGGTGCTTCCATATGCCCTGACTCTTTATGCGGTTTACGCGATTTTGTTCACACCAAATATGGTGCTTCGTCCAGGCTGGCTGGATGGTATCAGAAATCGAATATTCGCCAGGCAAGCGATTCGCATACCTTGCTACGCGTGTGTTTATCTCGCCGCCATAGGACTTTCTGCTCCCCAGCTCTCGGCTTTCATTTATTTCCAGTTTTAACTTCAACAAAGAACAATGCCTAACACAACCCTAGAAAAACCGAGCATAATCAAGGCAGCACCTGAGGCAGCGAACTCAAGGCGCCCTGTTCATGCCGTTCTCCGATTTTCATTGGAGATTACTCTGGTAACATTAGCCGCATTCCTTCTTCTAGAAGGCATCTTCGCCTGGGCCGGAGTAGGCGAGCAAGAATGCCTGAAGATTGATGACTATTTGGGATTCAGCCTTTTTCCGAACAAAGATATCACCTGGCGTCGAGAAGGATTCAGCCGGGTGCGCTTCAATAGCCACGGCATGCAAGATAGAGAATACATGGTGACCAAAGCACCTGACACCACAAGAATAGCCGTGGTAGGCGATTCCTATGTTGAAGCGTTACAGGTAGATCGGAACAAAAATTTCCTTTCGCTCCTCGAAAAAAGCCTGAATTCTAATTCCCAAAAGAACAGGAACGAGAAGATTCAGGTAATGAATTTTGGCGTGCAAGCGCACAATCTTGCCCAGAGTTATCTTTATCTCAAAAACTCCGTTCTTAACTTTTCACCCGATATGGTAATCGTTCCCTACCGAACCGACGCCACTTATCTGCTTCCCCCAGACATTAAAAGAGGCTTTCTGGGAGCCAGACCGAACTTTTTTGTGGACGACAAAGGGAATCTCATAGAGGATAGGACCGTTCAAGAACTTTGGCTCAAATCCAGGGCGGCAAAGCGCATGAAGACCACCGCCTGGCTTCGAGAACATAGCCACACCTGGGGAGTGATCGGCACAGCCATGGAAGCGCTGAGCAACTGGAAAGCGAAAGGAGGTTTACTGGAAAACTTCCTCAATCCACAAGAGAAGAAAGAGTTGCCCGGTCTCCAGGATGGAGGTGTGACGGCTCTTGAAGATAAAACTGAATCCGGCTGGACCCGGACAAGTAAAACCGGGGAAGACTCTATTAAAGCCACCTGGCCCATAGCCGATGCTCTGATAAGAGAGATGAATGAGCTGTGTAAAGAAAAAAACAGTCGCATGATACTTGTGCGGATGCCCGGCGTCCGAGGGCACGTGAGCGCCCTTGAAACCAGTCTATTGGAGAAGTCTGCCCGGGACTACAACATTCCCTTCTTAGATCTGACCGACTCTTTCCACAAACAGCTCAAAACCGGCGAAGAGCTATTCATAAAAACCCATATGACCGAAGCCGGGCATAGGATTGTGGCCGAAGAGCTCTTTGAATTCTTGAACAGTAATCATACCGACTAAATTAGGCTTCATGAAAACTAGCGCTTGAGAACGTACCATTCTACAAAACAATATATGTCAAAAGCCGAGTGGTTTTGCCCTGAGCTGAAATGAATCACGAACAATCCCTCAAAAATCGGAATGCTCTACTCCGTCTACCAAAACGGATGGCCGCAAGCGCCTTCCTCTCGACTGTGGCGGCTCTCTTTCTCTTCAACTGGGTGCTAGAGAAAGTGAATCCTCTGGAAGTTCTATTCTTCACCGGTATGACCAGTATTCGTCAAAACAACATGGTCAGCAAGTTGCCCAAAATAGTTAACTCCAAAGAAGATCCGGAAGTCCTGATGTTGGGTTCTTCTATATCCCTTTATCCCATGGCCCACCTGGATGACCTTGCAAAGAAAGGCAAAACCCGCTGGGACCCCACCTATGTCAGATACCATTGTTGTCCCTATCAAAAAGCCGACTTTCTCAAAGAAGGTCTGGGTAAAAGTCTGGGTCGCAATCTAGACCTTACCAATGCTTCGGTGGTTGCAGCCATTATTTCGGACCAGTATCTGATCCTGGATAGATATTTAAAATCCGGAAAGAGACCGGAGATTGTTCTTCTATTCACAGCTCCCCGGGACTTTATGCTCAACAATTCCAGCAAAATTGGAAAAAGCCCGACCTTCGAAGTGCTTGCCGATCACCAGAATTTTTATGACGTAGTTAGCAGCAACCCTGATTTGAAAAGCCTTTTCGAATTCGCCACCGGACAGATTTTCAGCTTCTACAATTCACGCCGGGACTACAAGGGTCTTGCCGTAGCTGCAACCAATCGGCTGGCGGGAAGAACCAAGATAAAAGGCGCCGAAGACGAGAGCCCCAGGGCCGTTAACATATTCGAAGTGGACAAATTCTGGGAAGCTGAAGCTGTTTACAAACAACCTCCTAATACATTGCGACAACTTGAATATTACAGGGACTCCTATAAACCTCTGGATGATAGTCGCATGGTGAACCAGACCAGGTATTTCAACAAACTACTTACTCTAACCAGAAAGCACGGTATCAAAATGATTGTTATTGATACCCCCCTTCCCCAGATCCACTATGACCTTATCCCCGGCGAAGGTCTTAAGAAATATAGAGAGACCCTGGTAAAAGCATGCGCCGACCACGGAGCCGTTCTTGTCACCCCCGGAAAGGACAAGGCCTATGACCTGGATGACTTTGAAGATGTCTCCCACCTTAACCTTCGTGGTGGTAAAAAACTTTGTCGACACCTCTTCCAATCCCTGAGCAAGGACTCTTTACAACCAGGGCAATCAAGCCCGGGCGTTATGCTCGGCGAAACTTCGACTGAGTCGAAACAGCTCTAGGGGAGGATGAAGAAATAATGAGTAAATTCCGCCTTTATAGCGCATTAAAATCCTTCCCTGGCAGCATTCTTAATAGATGTCATAGGATCGTGTTCGATGAACTTTCATGCGCACCTCAAGATTTGAGCATTACTTCCGGAGTTAGATTTAGAAGACCATGATTTTCACAAGTTTCGAGTATGTTCTCTTTCTGCCCCTGGTGGTTATGCTTTTCTGGCTACTGCCCAGGGCGGTGCGCCTGCCGATGCTTCTTCTGGCCAGCTATTTCTTCTATATGAGCTGGAACGCGGTCTTTGTCTTTTTGATCTTCGGAATGACCGTCTTCAACTGGATATGGGGACAGGTTCTACATGGGTCGACCGACCACCGCAAACTGGTATTCGGGCTAGGTCTTCTGGCCAACCTGCTCTGCCTGGGAATCTTCAAGTACGCCGCCTTCACAGTTCAATCAGCAAACACTGTGGCAGGATGGTTCGGCAACAACCCGGAATGGGTAGTGAACATCATGCTACCCCTGGCGATATCATTCTTCATCTTCGAATTTATCCACTACCTTTTTGAAATCTATCGCGGTAACAAACCAAT
>JAUIJG010000130.1 GCA_030431355.1 bacterium | reverse complement strand
ACATTTACTAACTTTGTAGTTGGGTCTAAACAAATATCACAGTTATGACAAGGTCCATTATAATGATCATTAAAATAATTAAGCAAAACGACTCTGCGACAGGTTGTAGATTCAGCAAAGCCAACCATAGCATCAAGTTTTTGCTCATTTGATCTTTTAATTACAGCTGTAGTTCTTCCCCTATTCATCATCTTTTTAATCATGCGTGTTTCAATCTCTCTGTCCACCTCCTCCTCCACCGTAGAGGAACTGGTGCTGACATCCTCCAAAAGCTCCGCTCCTTCCTCTTTAAACTTCTCCTGATTAAGGGAGAGAGCCTGACTCATATGCTCTTCCAGTGAATCTATTCTCTCCCGGGACAATCCGGTTATTCTGGCAAGTTCGTCCAATCCAGGCTCAACACCTTTCGCCTGCAAAAACTGGGACTTTGCCCTGAGAACCGCCCGTATACTCTGATGCACACTTATAGGAACACGAATCGTTCTGGAGTGATTGTCCACAGCCCGGGAAATCTTTTGAACTATCCACCGTGTCGCGTAGGTGGAAAAACGATTGCCCCTCTCCGGGTCAAACAGCTGAGCGGCCCTTATAAGACCCAGGTTTCCCTCCTGAATCAAATCCTCCAATTCCAAACCCCGGCCTCGAAAACGCTTGGCCACCTGAATGACAAGACGCAAATTTGAAGCCACCAGACAGTTAAAGGCAGATTCGGAGCCATTCTTAGCTGACCTCGACAGCTCCAACTCTTCTTCTCTTGTTAAAAGTGGATAGTGACTGATCAGGTTAAAATAGGTGACCAGATTGCCGCGTTCCTGGGCAGCCGGCTTCAAGTAAGCCGGCATCTCCCCAAAGAAACCACCCTTCCCCTGGTGCCGTGCGGAATGGTCTCCCACTATTTCAGGATTAGTATCGGATTCCAACATAATACTGGCATGTTACGAGATATAAGTGAACAGGCAATGAACCACACAGCAACCGGTTAAAATCTTGGCAGTCATGCTCTTTCCTGCGTCCTTTTAAAACACCTGTGAACAAACTTCTGGAAATTACCGAACATAGACCATATCCGCTGATTTCAAAATCCTGGATTATGTCCCAGAATTGGGATCAACTGCTTTTCGCCCATTGGCCGGTTAAAGCGGAAGTACTCGAGGCGCGTATTCCCCAGGAGTTCACTCTCGATACCTATGACGGATACGCATGGATAGCTGTGGTGCCTTTCTTGATGAACAAGGTCAAGTTCAGATATCTACCTGAGATTCCTATGACAAACCGATTCCTGGAATTAAACGTGAGGACCTACATAAAATACAAAGAGAAAAGCGGCGTATACTTTTTCAGCCTGGATGCTTCCAACTTGCTTGCAGTTGAAGCGGCCAGAATCTGGTTCGGTCTACCTTATCTCCGGGCTGAAATGAATGACTCAAAATTGCCAGAAGATCCTCACGCGATTCACTATGAAAGCACTAGAGTTGACAGACGCGCTCCATCAGCTAATCTTGATGTGCAATATCGACCCACTGGAGAGATAATAAATAGTAGTGCTGGCTCCCTGGAAGAATTTTTGACAGAAAGATACTGCCTCTTCTGCTTGAGAGGTCGAAGCATTATGCGCGGTGACATTCACCATAAGAAGTGGGATCTGCAACCAGCCGAAGCAGAATTCAGAGAGAACACCATGCTGGAGCCCCTCGGAATTGACGTGGACAATCTCGGACCACCGCTTCTCTACTATTCCCATGCAATAGAGACCCTGGAATGGCCTCCGACGGTTCAGAATTAGCGCCTGCGTAGTTCGTAAATCGGCTTCTCCGCGGGAGCACTGGATAGTGCCTTCGCCCTGGCAAGATCTTTCTCCGCCAGTTCCGCGCGACCCTGTTTGCTGTGCACCCGGGCTCTACCGGTGAAAGCATCGACGCTGCGATTTTGAGAGATCTCAATCGCCCTGGTAAAATCCTTCATCGCCTTATCCAACTCGTCAATAGCAAGATACTGCTCACCACGGATGGTATACTCTTCAGCCAGATTCTTATTCAAGTCAATGGCATGGGAGATTGAATCTATAGCCTCTGGGTAACGCCCTAACTTGGCAAGCAATCGAGACTTGTATTTATAAACCAGAGATACTTTGTCCTTGAGTCTACTGTTCTTCCTGGTGGTTTTCGCGTTGAACAATAGACGATCATAGTCCTTAAGAGCTTCCTCATAGCGCTCTCTGGTCTCGTAAAATTTAGCGCGACTGAAAAATATCATCAGTCCGCCGGGTTCAAGTTCAACACCTTTGTCATAGTCTTTCTCAGCCGCCTCAAACTGCTTTAGGTCCGCGTACATAAGAGCCCGGAATTTATAGTAACTGGGATGACCGGGATCTTTTGCGATAGCTCTGGTCAACAGCTCCACAGCATTCTCGACATCTTTTTCGTCATATGCCAACCGGGCCAGGTACTCCAGAGCATCTGCTGTTTGATGGTCAGTCATGCCAAGTTCGATACTCTTCTCAAAATCAGCCTTTGCCGATGCGGCACTACCACCGATACTATTATAAATACACTTACCTCTCAAAAAATAGGCCTGCCCCGAACCGGGATCAAGCTCGATCAATTTCTCACTCAAAACAAGGCCCGATTCAAAATCGTTGAATTTAACAGCCTTCAATGCTGCTCTCAAGAGCTCCGTCTTCCCGGGATTGCTGATTTTTACGTATCGTTTGCAAGCCTCTTTGTATGATGTTTTGGCATAGCCGATTACTCCGGAGCTAAAGAGCTTCTCTTCGACCTTGCTGTCTTTCTTCACAACAGGAGCTTTTCTCTCTTCGCGGTCACCATAAATGCAACCGGATACTGGCACCAAAAGCAACAAAACAATGACGACGAAGAAATTTCCATAGTCTGAACGTCTTACCTCCATTACATTTTCATGTCGAATACATGTTTTTCAGCCGGAGCTTCTCTCTGGGAGCGCGCCTTATTACGGTCAGCTCGGGCAAGTTCACCCTCGCCAAGCTTCTCATAGGCCTCGGCGCGAGAGAGCAAAGCGGTTCTGGATAAGTTCGGCATCATTTCTATCACCCTGGAATAGTCTTCTATCGCTTTCTTATACTTCCCCATCTCCAAATATACATCGCCCCTCTCTCTCAAAGTTTCATCCGCTTCACTCTTGAATCGAAGAAGCCTCGTATACGTATCTATGGACTCTTTATACCTCTTCAAATTTCTCAGAGCCAGAGCCTTTCCCTTCAATCCCAGAGCAAATTTTTCCAGCCGCTTGGAGTCATCCCTGGTCTCTTCCGTAAGAGCTATAGCTTTTTCATAATCTAAAAGCGCCCGCTCATATTGCCCACGACCATCATAAAATCTTGCTCTGAGAATATAGCCAAATGCCTTTTCTGGGGCGACCTCCACATATTGATTGTAATCGGCCTCAGCTTTTGCTTCATCTTTGAGACTGTGATGAATAGAAGCTCTGTAGCGATAAAAGTCCCTCTGCCCCGGCTGCAATTCTATAGCCTTGTTCATAAACTCAATCGCTCTCTTAGCGTCACCTGTATCAAAGGCGACCCTAGCCAGATATTCAAAAACGCGGCCGTCTTTTGTGCCCAGCGCCGCTGCTTTATGAAAGTCCTTCAAGGCAGCTTTGTCACTACCTCGCATGCTGTTATACAGTGCCTTGCCTCGGAGTTGATAACCGGACGGGTCCTCAGGCTCTTTTCTGATAGCTTCCCCGGAGAGTAGAACAGCGCTTTCAAAGTCATAATTCTCCAGGGCAACTTCAGCTCCCCGGAGAAGTGCTTCATAGTCTCCAAATTTCCTGATACTGGGCTTGCTGCAGTACTTTTTAATCGTCTCCTTCAAGGTCAGTTCGCTGGAGCCGAATGTGGTGATCTCAAAGCCGCTATCGAGTCTCTTATCTGTCTTTTTCTCAGGGGGAGAAACCGGAGCATTGGCAGTGCAACCGGCGTTTATCAGAGAAGCCAGACCGAGAACAAGAATAGCTATTTTGGGAATGTTCAGAGATCGCCCCTACTAGAAACATCTAAGTAATGATACAACAAAAAGAATGACTGTCCTGCGGCAAACAGGACAGCCAAGTGGACAACGGGGGAAACATTTACTTATCGATTCGCTCGGCTCTTTTGCCAAACACTCTACCGAAGAAACTGAGCAATCCGTCAAACTTCCGAATGGACCAGGCTCCGGTTTTGCTAATACTTTCAAGATCCGAGTAGCTCTTACGAAATCGCTTCATAGAATCGCTTTTTCTCGATCTATCATCGGCAATAATAACCGACCCGGCATCACTGGCGGTGGTCAATGTCAATTTGATGAAGGTGGAGCTTGAGTAGCTGGTGAAAGGATTATGAGACTCAACCGAAACCAACATCCCCTGCCCTTCAACCATCTCGAAAGAGACCAACCTCACCGGTGTTTTACAGCGAGTTTTTCCATCGTTCAGGATAACAAAAACACCTTCAAGGTTCTCAAACCTGATGCTCCTGTCGACTTTATAAACCTCAAACTTGATCTCTTTATCAAGGATCAATCTGGCCGACTCAAGCCTCAGGGCATTCATAGAACATATATCGGCTTTCAACTGCTGAAGAATGTAGAATTGCAGCCTGGCTGTGCCTCTATTGAGTATGCTGTTAAAAGTATAACGCTCATCCCTGGTGCAGTAACTGGAGTTCAAGAGCTTATCAAGATTGCTTAGAATACCGGATATCTCCTCATCGGCACCAAGATTCAATGACTCCAAAAGCTCCTTTCTAGATACCGACCGCTCCGCCACCTGGATAGGTAAATCGGAATAAGTAGACCTGCCACCCAAAACCGTATTCTCATCAACAAAACCAACATCACCCATCTGTATCACCGTCCTGAGTCTAACCACTAAACTCCGCATAACTTACAAGTTCCTGAAAGAAGGTACTCTCATTGAGTAGAGAGAATTTCTACCTATCTTCCCCAGCCCCAGCGATTACCATTGTTGCCGCTGTTGCCGTTGCCCCGTCCGTTTCCATTGCCATTGCCATTGCCATTGCCGTTTCCGTTGCCGTTGCCGTTGCCGTTGCCGTTGCCGTTGCCATTTCCGCTGCCATTACCGTTTCCGCTGCCGCTGCCGCTACCGGAACCTGAATCTGAATCCGATCCAGAGCCGGAGCCTGAGCCGGAGCCCGAACCGGAGCCCGAATCTGAACCTGCTCCAGAGCCAGAGCCGGAGCCTGAGCCTGAGCCGGAATCTGAATCCGCTCCGGAGCCGGAGCCGGAGCCGCCATCGGAGCCACCGCCACCAGAGCCGGCGCCGGTCGGGTCATAGGCTACGACCTGCTCGAGCTGATTGACAGGAGCAGAGAAGAGATTGCCCACCGAGGTAGTTACACCCTGTCCTACCATGAACAACATTGCAATCAGAAGCGCGACAAAAGCCATCATCGCACCATATTCGGTGATACCCTGACCGGACTCTTCCGAATTGAATTGCTCTTTAAACTGATTGAATCTCTCTCTAGTAATTTTATTAGCCATGATATTCCTGCCCACTTGTTTTGCTCGCTTGCGCGATTTGTCTGCCTACTTTCAAATTACCAAGCCAGGCAGGGTTTCCACATCATATAAATAGCGGGTTTTGGAAAGTTGGATTACGTATTTTATCCATCGGTAATTTGACCGATGGTCAGCTAAAGCCTCTAAAAACAAGGGCTTTGGGCAAGAGGTCAGGACGGGGACAGGCTATTACTAAACCAGATTCCTGCGAATCGCTTCCACCGCCGCCTGGGTTCTACCTGAAACAGCAAGCTTCTCTAAGATATGCTCCACATGGGTTCGAACCGTGGCAGTACTGATAGTAAGGCTTCCGGCAATCTCTTTGTTGCTCATTCCTTCAACCACGAGCTTCAATACATCCACCTCTCTTTCCGAAAGAGGATTCTCCTGGCTATTTTGACTGGATGTATTTTTACCCGCCAGACTGAAGGCCTCCACCACAAACCCTGCAATATGGGGATCTAACCAGATGGCGCCATCGGCCACCGAGTCCAGAGCGGTCTTCAGCAGCTTTGAAGCCGACTCTTTCAAACAGTAGCCTGACGCTCCGGAACAGAAAGAGGCGAAAACTTCGTTCTCAGCCCTGTGGGAGGTGAGCATTATTACCTTAACCTGGGGTGCCAGCTCTCTCAACTGCCTGGTCGCCTCAATACCATCGATGTTGGGAAGACCGATATCCATAATCACTACGTCCGGGTTGATCCTTGTAACAAGCTCAATCGCTTCTTTACCGTCGCCTGCTTCGCCAACCACAGAAAACCTATCTCCGACTTCGATGGAAGATCTAATACCATCCCTCATCAGTTCATGGTCTTCCACTATCACCACGGATATCTTTCTAGCGGATTCGGGCATCTCGGCTGATCCTTTATAAAATCTGGTCTTTCACAATGATATATTAGGTAGGTGTCGGACTGTCGGACATACTTAGACTTCCATTCAATCATAGTTGGCCTTGAAAATCACATGGCGATGAGAAGGAAAAAAGGGAACAAGAAAGAAGTTCTGGAAAAGATTGCCAGGCTTGAAGAAGAGCTGTTCGAACTGAGGGACCAATTGTCATGGGAGAACATGACAAGTTCGGGAAAAATCATGGCAGTGGCCATCGATGACCGCTCTTTCAGAACCAACATTGAACAGGTCCTTACAGGCGCCCTGGACGCCGTGGTAGGCACCAATCATCTGGGCCGAATCATATTCTGGAACCATCGAGCTGAAGAGATATTCGGCTGGAAAAAGTCTGAGGTCCGCGGCAAACCGATGCTGGAGACCATGATTCCCAGACAGTACCGGGAAGCCTACCAGAGGGGCTGGCGAAACCTTATTAAAAGCGGCGGAGAAAGCTCCGAGACAAAGTCGGAGACATCCATTTTAAACAAACGGTTATCCATGACCGCGCTGAGGAAAAGTGGTGAGGAATTCCCGGTGGAAGTGTCGGTGGTTCCTATCGGCCAGGGAGAGAATCATTTCTTCTCCGCTTTCATTCAGGATATCTCCGAACGCAAGAAAGTCATTGACAACTTAAAAGAGGCCAAAGAAGCTTCCGAAAAAGCAAACCAGGCTAAAGACGAATTCATCGCCCAGGTGAGCCACGAAATAAGAACGCCGCTGAACGGTATATATGGAATGCTGCAACTTGCGCTCGACACGGAGCTAACCGAAGAGCAAGAGGACTATCTGGTCACGGCCAAGCGCTCCGCCGAAGTATTGACCGGCATTGTCGACGATATTCTCGATTTTTCTAAAATTGAATCGGGCCAGCTCAGCCTTGTGGATGAACCCTTCGACCTCCACGAATCGGTGGCCGAGGTTGTTCAGCTCTTCTCTTTCAACGCCCGCAAGAAAGGTCTGGTTATAAGCCATGAAGTGGATCCGGCTATTCCCCATATTTTGATCGGAGATTGGAACAGGATACGTCAAATATTTCTCAATCTAATCGGCAACGCGCTTAAATTTACCGACAAGGGCATGATATCGGTGACAGTATCACTGGAAGAAGAATCTGAAAATCCGGCTTCAGACTGTATCGCCCTTCGCTGTGAGGTCACAGACACAGGTATCGGTATTCCCGACGACAAAAAGAATTCCATTTTCGAAGCATTTATCCAGGCTGATAGTTCGGTGTCAAGGAATTACGGTGGAACCGGTCTTGGTCTTACCATAGCCCACAAACTGGTGGAGCTTATGGAGGGCTGGATCTGGCTGGAGAGCGAGGAAGGGGAAGGCTCTAAATTCAGCTTCGTGATCAAGCTACAGAAGCCGGCCTACGCCAGCGAGACAGTTTCACCGAAAGCAAGCAGTATCTTGAGAGACATATCAGTCCTCGTGGTTGACGAGGAACCCATGTCCAGAAAAGTGCTCAGCCTTATGCTTGAGTCCTGGCAAATGAGAGTAAGAACAGCAACCTCAAACCCCAGCGCCATTAGTGAGCTGTTAAACGCATACGGCAAAGGCACGCCTTTCTCAATGGCAATAGTAGACGCAGGCTCCAGAGAGCTGGAAGGACTGGATCTGGTTTCGCAGATAAGAAACGATCCAAAGTTTTTTGATATGCCTCTTCTGCTTCTATCCCAGGATAAGACGCCAAAAATTCAGCTCGATGTGTCTCAGATGGACATCATGCACGTGGTGGCAAAACCCGTTAGCGAGTCTAAATTGCTGGCCGCTCTAATAGATTTGATCGAACACTACCCTCAGCTCAGGGAAAAGATCTATTCCTCCACAACCAGCCAATCGGCAGAAAGCAGGAAGCTGAAGATATTGATTGCCGAAGACGACAAAGTCAACCAGAAGATTGTCTCTCTCCTCCTTGGACGCCGGGGTCACAGCTCAAAAATTGTAGAGAACGGTCAGGATGTTCTTAGGGAGCTTTCCAACAACACATACGACGCAATCATTATGGACTTACAGATGCCGACCATGGACGGTATCACAGCCACCAAACTGATAAGAGCCCAGGAAGAGGAGACCGGCAATCACGTCAGTATCATTGCTTCCACCGCATACGCCACCAAAGATGAAAGAGAAAAATTCATTGAGGCAGGCGTGGACGACTATATCTCCAAACCTTTTTCAGCCTCGGAACTCTTTCGAAAGCTGGAAGAAGTTTGCTCCAGAGAGAAGGGCGATCTTATAGAAGCAAGCAGGGGAAAAGCTCTGGTAAACAAAGAGTTTGTGAAGGAGCTGTTTCAAAATGACAGAGAGTTGATCAGGGAAGCTGCCCAAACGTTCATAGACACCCTACCGGAATACAAAAAACAGCTGAGACAGTCCACCGGTGAAGTCGGACTTTCCAATTTAAAAGCCGCTACTCATCAGATAAGAGGAGCGGTCGGGAATCTCGGAGCCACGGATGTAGTTAACCAAATTGAAGAGCTTGAAATAGCGGCTGACAAAAAGAACTTTCCAGAGACGGATAAACTGGTGCAGGGTTTGATTCTGCAACTTGAAAGGGTCAGCCTGGAGCTTAGCGAGTTGAGTAAAAATGAAGATTGAAAGACGCGTTCTCATTGTCGATGACGACCCGAACTCGAGACTTCTTCTCAAAACAATACTGAGTAAATCAGGCTTTGAGGTCGTGGTGGCGGAAGGTGGACGGGAAGCGCTTTCCATCGTCGACCAGACAGATGCCCCCAGGATGATCATATGCGACTGGATGATGCCGGAAATAGACGGCATAGAAGTTCTCAAACATGTAAGAAGTAAAAACGCAAGCGACTATACCTATTTCATTCTTCTCACCGCCAAGGTTCAGTCTGAGGATCTGGTCAAAGGAATAAACGCCGGCGCGGACGATTATTTAACCAAACCCTTCAACAAAAACGAACTTCTAGCCAGGATAAATTCAGGCATTAGAATCCTGAACCTGCATCGGGTGCTGATAAACAAATCCGAAACCATAAAAGATTTTGCCTACGCCCTCACCCACGATCTCAAAACCCCCCTTCTGGCTCTCAATATGACCATGCAGCAAGCCTATGACGGCAACTATGGAGAGATGCCGGATAAATACAGAAACATTCTTACTAAGTCCATAGACAACATCAGGCTGTTGCTGGAGATGTGCGAGTCCCTTCTCTCCATGGCCATGTACGATCAGGGCAGTTTAAAACTGGACAAAGAGCCCCTGGATTTAAAACTACTCCTGGCTGAGTGCTGCGAAGCTCTCGAACCGCTGATGAAAGCCAAGAATATTCAACTCCTGGAAATGAACTCAAACGTGGATAGCGCGGTCAGGGTAGAAGGAGACAGAAAAGAGCTTTTCAGATTAATTTTCAATCTCATCTCAAACGCTATCAAATACACCCCCCAGGGAGGGTCAATTCAGGCGAGTTACCTGGAGAAGAAAAACGAAGTTGAAATCTCCATCGACGACTCAGGACCCGGCATCCCCGATGACGAGCTTGGCTCTATCTTCGAAAGATTCCATAAGAATAAGCATGGAAGGAGAACCATCGGCACCGGACTGGGCCTCTACCTCTGCAAACTGATCACCGAGCTGCACAAAGGTCAGATCGAGTATCAACCCTCCAGCCTTGGCGGAAGTCATTTTCAGGTTGTCCTCCCGATAAAATCCGATTGAAATTATCCTTCTCCTGCGTCCTTGAAAATATAAAACCTTTAATAGGTGGTAGATTATCAGAGGAAGCCAGTCTTAAACGGGAGAGTAGGATCGAAATGCTTTTAAAACAAGGCGTCGCTTTATCCTTGTCCACCATAACCCTGATAGCAGGAATGCTGAGCATTACCCCGGAAGCCGTTCGAGCCCAGGATGCCCCCCGAGGGAAGAGCGAATATGACCGAGCCATGCAACTCTATAAAAAACGAAACTATCACGAAGCAGGTGAACTCTTCTGGCAGTCGGTTGTGGCTGGAAATACTCTTCCCATAGCCTGGTTGATGACAGCCCACTGCAAGGCGGGCGAAGGCAATGCCACTGAAGCAAGAACTCTATACCGGGAGATCATCAAAACTTTCAAAGGCACAAAAGAAGCCGGGGCGGCAAAGACCTGCCTGATCAAATTAAAAGGAGTACCGGATACGGTATCACAAACACCACCAGGCAATTCGCCTGCGACGGCTGTGACGGATCGCCCCGCCTCTGAAGCCGCCATTAAACAAGGCTCCGACCTGGCAAGAGCGATAACATTGATGCACAAAAAAGACTACGGCTCAGCACTTGCTTACACAGATCGCTATCTAAAGAACAATCCAAATGACCCTAACGGATTCTACTACCAGGCCCTCTGCCACCACTACAGAGGCAACACCAACAAAGCTATAGAAAGCTACGGAAAGGTGGTGGCGGTAAGTCCTGACTCAAATCTGGGTCAGAAGTCAAAGAACATATTGGCTAAGCTTTCACCGGGATATTCGATAAAAGCACCAGCATCTAGCCCTGCCAAGAAAGCGCCAGCCGTAGCGAAGACAGACCCCCCTTTCATCAACAAAATAGAAGTCCTGCCCTCCGGTGAAGGCAGGGTGGAGGTCCGTGATGCTACGGTAGAGACAGCCAGGGATGTGGTGAGAAAGCTGCCTCCCAAGATCGCAGAGATGCTCTACAAAGGAGACGCCAAGATCTCCCTGGCCTCTAATCGAGTGGATCGATTTAAGTATACCCAGCACCAGAAAGAAGAGAAAAATCCAAATGTTTTTATGCACGCAAGACAGTCCGAGACCGTTGGTCGAGAAGCTTGCGTCTACGATTCGGGCATGTGGAGAGTTACCGGAAGACTGAAGCCACCATATCCCCAGACCATTATTCGCAAGAATCTACTCCGGGAGCTGGGCAATGTGATAAGCGATATAAACGGCAAGTTCACCAATGTGGAAGCGGTCAAGAAAGCTTATGAAGAGGACAAAAGCAGACTGAGCGGCAACATTAAAAGCCTCTATCCCAAGTATGTGGAAGGCGAGCCCGAGGGCTTCGAGCGCACAGTGGCTGAGATCATAGCAGGGTATATCGGCGCCAATGATCAAGAAGCCCAGTATATTCGCCGGGGATTTCCGCGACTTAACAGCTGGATAAAGATGAGGATGGGCTTCTAAGGTGAAGGCGAAATCAAAACTCTTTGCCTCCTTCTGCGTCATCCTGGTCTTTTGCTGCGCACTATCTACATGTAGCCCGGCCATGGCAGAATCGGACCAGCATCTCATTGAGAAGGTCAAAGCCGAATATGAAAAGGGCGACTACGAGAGCGCCATGAATTTGCTGATTAAGGATATGAAAGAGAATCCTGACAACGGCACAACCCATTACTACATGGGTTTGATTAAAAACGAAATGGGACAAGATCTGCCTGCCCTGGCCGAACTGGAGCTGGCAGCCAGACTTTTGCCCGCCGAGACCCTATCCTCCTTCACAAACCAGGCAATCTCCAGCGTAAAAACAGGTAAGCGAAAGTTGCCCGAGCCGCCCAAGCACAAAGAATGGTACGAAGCCATGGCGGATTCGGTCAATCAGTTTTTTTCCGGCACACCGGCAAAGAAAGGGGAAGGAGGCAGTACCCAGTGGCAAATGCCGGATATGATGGCTGGCTTCGATGATCTCTATCGGCAAGCCCGGCGAATGGTCCGCAATCAAGATAAGAAGAAAAAGAGGAAACATGGGGGCTATCAAAGTTGGGCGGCCACGACTATGTCCATGGCCGACATCCAGGATCTGGTTCGCAAAAGCAAGGTAATCAACCCAGACAAATGGGCAAGCCACAGGGACGGAGTGCAATCTTTCAGGCAGTCCCCCGCCAACACTCCCGCCTGGGACTACTGGATCTCGCGCTTCACTCGTTCCTTTCAGTACATTCTCATGAGTCACCTGGCAAAAGAAGGAGAGATCCGACCCTACGGGTCAGTGGCTTGTATATTCAGCATCGACAAAAGCGGCAACCTGCGCGGTCATATTTATGCCAGCACCGCAAGCGCCCGTTTAAATCGATGCCTGATCAAGACCATAAGAGAGCTAAATCACTCAAGAATACTTCAGTTCCCCAGAAACGCAAAAATAACCGGCTACAATTTCCAAATGCGCTGGGACTTCGGCAAACTGCTCCGCTATATCGCCTACGTGAGA